>JBCAWW010000553.1:0-4389 GCA_038534415.1 Bacteroidota bacterium
GCTCTCCTTTGCAATAGAAACTAGTTCTGAGCAAGCAAGTCAACTTAGGATATATGATCTACAAGGCAAGTTGCTGCTCTCTCAAATTTATAAGGAGCAAGAATGGACACTCAAAACGGAAGGGCTACTCGCGCCAGGATTGTATTGGGTAGAACTTCGACAAGGCGATATGAGCATTAATCGATTGATTCAAAAGCTTCCATAACTATAAAGCATCAACCAATTCTTCGCCCAAACCAAATGATAGCGTCATGCCTGCGCCGCTGAGACCCGTTACAATCCGTACATTGGGAAGGGGTTGACTGACATATTCGGTATGTCCGGGCAACTTGGCGTAGACTCCATACCAGCGTTCGGCGAGCCGCCAATCAGGAGCCTCCGCAAATCCATAAAGGTAATCGAGGATATATTGATTGATGTCTTCTCGGACAAAAGGATCATGTACAGAGCCGTATTCGTGGGAGTCTCCCAAGATGAGTTCTCCTTTACCATTTTGGGACATCATCACATGAATGCCCCATTGCTCAAACCAGGGAGAATCGCGATGGATGCGGGTCTTGAGACGACTTAATGCTTCTTGGCAATGCGAGAAGGAGGCATAATGGGTCAAAGTAAGACCCGCGGCTAAGGCTGGCCCCATTTTCCATTGTGCGGGCTGAGGGAGGCTGCGCATCATTTGGAGCTTTACTTTGGTGAGGCCGCTACTCGCGAACGTTTCTGCAAAAAGCGTCTCAAAGTCGCTGCCCCCACATAACCAAGCTCGCTCAAAAGTCCAGCGTTCGCCAGCGGCTGACAAAGAAGACTCACTGATCTCACTGACCGCAGTGCCAAATTTAAAGCTCACGCCTAAGGTCTCAGCCAAATATTGGGCTAGGTTAGTGGGTACGTCTCGGGGATCAACGATCATTTCGGTGCCTGACCAAAGGCCTCCCAATAGTCCTGCTTGCTTTGTCGCAGGAGACATTTGTTTTAGCTCTTCGGCACTGAGAAGTTTTGACTGGTAACTGCTCCCCACAGTGCTTTGAAAAGCCTCCAGAACAGCCATTTCGTCCTCGTGATAGGCAAGGTGCAAAGAACCCTCTGTATTGTGCCACAAGCTGCTTGCATCAGCAAATTCTCCCCAGATAGCACGGGCGCGTAAGGCTCTGTCAAGCGCAGGACCTACGGCCTGCCCAATCGGCCAAACCATGCCAAAATTACGAATACTGGCTCCTACCGCACGTGTATCCCGCTCAAAGACAGTTACTTGATGCCCTTTTTTGGCTTCTGCCCTAGCGATAGAGAGTCCCACGATACCTGCGCCAATGACTGCTATCTGAGTGTGTTTTTGCATGCCTGCTAAACAAAGCCTTTTGCCTCTGATAATCCACCTCTCCAGATTAATGATCTGTAAAGTTTGCGTAAAATCTGCCTCTAGGCGTGGGAAAGCAGAAACTTAATTCGATATTACGGCCTATGTCATGGACCAATTATCATAGCCATAGCCATTTTTGCGATGGCAAAGAGGCGCCTGAAACTCATGTAAAGCAAGCGATTGCACACGGAATGCCTGCTTTCGGATTTTCTACACATGCACCCGTTCCATTCAAGACTTCTTGGGCAATGCCAGCGGAGCGTTTAACGGAATATGTGACCGAGACACGGCGTTTGCAGGAGCTCTATAAGGCGGAGATAGAATTGTATGTCGGATTGGAAATTGACTATATACCCGCTTTGGTGGGGCCTTCGTCTCCAGAATTGCTTGCCGCTGATTTGGACTATTGTGTGGGTTCGGTCCACTACGTGAACGCTTTTGCCGATGGCCAGCCATGGGAAATTGATGGCCCCCACACGGTCTTTTTGCGAGGCTTGCAAGAAATCTTTGAGGGTGACGTTCGCGCAGCGATCACTCAATACTATGCTCTCACTCAAGAAATGATCGAGATTGACTGCCCAGATGTGGTAGGGCATATCGACAAAATCAAAATGCAGAGTGAAAATAATCAGCTATTTGATACCCAATCAGAATGGTACAAAGCATTGGTGCTCGCAACCTTAGAAGTGGCGCGCGATGCTGATGTTATCGTCGAAATCAACACCCGTGGTCTCTACAAAAAGCGAGACGGTGGTACTTATCCGAGTCCTTGGATCATGGAAGCAATGGCGGATATGGGGATTCGTACTTGCTTAAACTCAGATTCTCATCATCCCAATGATTTGATAACAGGCTTCGAGGAAACGGCTGCTATCCTGCAAAAAGCAGGACATAAAGCACTCTGGGCCCTAAAAGAGGCGGAATGGCAAGCCTTTGGCTTTGACACAAACGGATTGAATTGCTAAACCCACACACATGAACAAAGTCAAGAATTGGTTAGAAAATGCGTCCCCGATTTGGTTTTCGGTCTATGCGATCATCGCGGCTTTTTGTAGCTACGCCTGTATGTATGCTTTCCGTAAAGCCTTTACGGTGGGGACATTTACCGATGAGGCAGGATTTTGGGGCTTGAATTATAAGGAGATACTGGTCATCACGCAGGTGCTTGGCTATATGCTTTCCAAGTTTATTGGCATCAAAGTAGTTTCAGAGATGAAGTCTACGGGTCGCGTTGCCAGTATTTTGATTTTGATCGGCATCGCCGAACTCGCCCTCTTGGGCTTCGCTACTATCCCGAGACCTTATAATTTTATTTGCCTGTTTTTCAATGGTTTACCCCTCGGCATGATCTGGGGCTTGGTGTTTTCTTATCTCGAAGGCAGACGATTTACCGAAGTGATGGGCTTAGGGCTTTGTGCGAGTTTTACTTTTGCTTCTGGATTTGTGAAAGATGTCGGTAAATGGATCATCAGTCTCGGTGCCAGTGAATTTTGGATGCCTTTTTTGACGGGGGCTTTGTTTGCCCTGCCTTTATTGATTTTTGTATGGATGCTCAACCAAATGCCGCCGCCAAACGAAGAAGATATCGCCCTTAGAACGAAAAGAGCTCCCATGTCAGGGGCAGAGCGCTGGGCCTTTTTTAAGCGCTTTGCCGTTGGAATTATCTTGTTGGTAGTGGTTTATACCATGTTGACAGCCTATCGCGACTTTCGCGATAATTTTATGGAAGACATTCTCGTCTCCCTTAAAGGCAAAGATCATGGCGTGAGCTTTTCGGGCATTGAAGGGCCAGTATCGCTAGGCGTGCTGGGGATATTGATGCTGATCGTCTTAGTCAAAGACAATGTCAAAGCCTTAATGATCAATCATGTGGCGATCCTCTTGGGGACCCTATTAGCAGGGCTCGCAACCTATGGCTTTCATGCGGGCTGGTGGAATGAATGGTGGTGGATGTTTTTGACGGGCTATGCAACTTATCTGGCCTACATTCCTTTCAATAGTATTTTGTTTGACCGCCTGATTGCGGCCTTCCGCTATGTGAGTAATGTCGGATTTTTGATCTATCTCGCCGACTCATTTGGTTATATGGGGAGTGTGAGTGTCTTGCTCTACAAGGATTTTGGCGCGGCAGATTTGAGTTGGGCGAGCTTTTTTACACAATTAAGTTATGCCTTGGCAATCGTCGGTTTTGTGGGAACTACGGCTTCTATGGCCTATTTTTACTGGCAAGGCAAAAAAATAAAAGGAGAAAATTAATTTTTTTCTATATCTCTGTAATTTCTGAGGGGGTGTTGGCAACTTATCATTCGATTGATCAATCATCGCAGTTTTAATGCCTCATCACTATGGATTTAAGTTCCCAATTACTTATGGACTTGGTACAAGCTTCTGATACCTCTGCGGTGAATACTTCTGCCAAAGAACAAGTCTTTTTGCGATCGATAAGCGATCACAAAGGTATTATAGCCAAGGTGGTTAGACTCTATGTCGACCATCCCGAAGATCAAAAAGATCTCTACCAAGAAGTCGTCTTACAGGCCTGGCGCTCTTACGAACGTTTTGCTGGTAATTCGAAATTTTCCACCTGGCTCTATCGCGTCGCCCTCAATACCGTGCTCACCTATCGGCGCAAGCAAACCCGCAATCCGGAGATGCAAACGACCGAAGGACTAGAAGTACCCCATAATCCTAGAGAACGCTCAGAAAAATCTGAACTACTCTGGATGGCGATACGAGGACTCAATCAAATCGACCGACTGATCATCGTACTGCACCTCGATGGCTACCCCAACGAAGAAATTGCTGAGATCACCGGTATGAGCAAAAACAATGCTGCCGTCAAGCTTCATCGCATCAAGCAAGCAATTGTCAAAAAGCTCGGAGGGGAGGAAAAGTAGGCTAGTAATTTTATTAATGTTGAATCAAAAAAAAGAATATAGATATGGATTTGCGTGAAACCTGGAACGAATTACAGCAGCAGTCCTTTGAAGTAAACATCATTGATGACGAAGGCTTTGAAAGTATGATTCATCAGG
>JBCAWW010000554.1:0-4389 GCA_038534415.1 Bacteroidota bacterium
GTAAGATCCCGCAGCGGAGTCTCATGGTACTTTTTACCAATTTTGAGTCCCTCAATGCGCTGCGCAGAACGCTTCCCTACCTCCGACGCCTCAATCGGACCCACTTATTGGTAGTGGTTTTCTTTGAAAATACGGAGCTAAAAGATTTGCTAGAGTCTCAGCCCCAGTCGATGGAAGAGATTTATATCAAAACCATAGGCGAAAACTTCGCTTACGAAAAAAAACAGATTGTGCGTGAGCTAGAGCGTAATGGTATCATTGCGATTCTCACTACGCCTCAAAATCTCACTGTCAACACCCTTAACAAATACTTGGAGCTAAAGGCTCGAGGCATGGTTTAATGCGTGTAAATTTCGTATCTTAAAGCTAGTCCATTGCTAGCTTCCTATGATCCGTCCTTTTTACTGTCTTGCCTTGCTCATATGGCTTTGTACAATTGGTTTGTCCGCATTAGTGGCTCAAAGCAAAAGTAAGGAGCCTGACCCCTTTGGATTGCAAGCCTCGCAGCCAAGGATGTTGAAGATCGATTTGATGCAGCTGGTCCTTCGCCAAAAAAATACCAACATCTCAGGTATTTTACATTTATCCTACGAGCACAAAGTCAAACCAGCTTGGTCCATCAATACCGAGGTGTCTTCCCCTTATTTGATCGGTAAGGATGGCACTCAGTCGCTATTGCCCTTTGCAAGTGGGATCGTCGGAGTAGGAGTGGGACCCAGGTATTATCCGATGTTTGCTCGTTTGCACGCCCTCGGCGAACGCCAAAACCATCTCAGCGCGGATTATATCAGTCTATTGATCGGGACGCGGCTCAAACAAACCGCAGGTGGCGGGACCGCCACCGATAGGAGACCTAATTGGTATACCGACAATGTAGCGTTTAGCTTGCTGTACGGTATCCAAAGACGCATCTACAACTATCTCTACATAGATTTTAATATCGGTCTCAAGACTGCTTATGGCGATCCCTCTCGTCAGTGGGGACCGAGTTTGAGCATCAAGAATAAATGGCAAATCCAGCCTGTAACCAGTTTAAGACTGGGGGTGGCCTTTTGAGGAGCCAGACAAGGGTATTTAGTACAAAGACTTTTATGTAAGTATCCCTAAGTAAGCAGCTTGGGGAGCATGGGGCTGCTTGATAAGCTTTGTCCTTTTGTCTTAGCTACAATCCCGATGAATTGGATTCGCGTCAAGCTAAGGTTTTTTTAGTGAGAGGAGCGAATTCCCGCTTCGCGGAACGCTTCTCTCTCAAGATCCCGCATCGTATTTCATTTGTGCGGTATGACATTTAACGGAATAGGCCTCCCCCTTTGGTTGCTGATCTAAACTACCAAATTAGCCCTTCTGAAAGAATGGAATAAGCTTGACAAGTATAGGGGGGGCGTTGAGCGTTTTTTTGACCAAAGTCCCAGAGAAAAGCCATCATGCCGGAAATACGAAGCATGAGTATTATCGTGACTCTGTCGGCATACGTTCTGCAGAGCAGAAACTAATGAATTTCCGCTTAGCTTGACTCGAATACGATCCCGATCGGGAGTATCAGGCACAGGCAAAAATGGCCCTAGAAGCTTGTAAAGATCGGTTTGCCCCAGTCTTGATACTAAGTACTTTAATCTTACTACTTAATCTTACCTATTCTTCTAAAAAACGCCTTGCATCCGCCGCAGTCTGGGTGGGTATTTCTTCCATTGGTAGATGTCCCACACCTGGATAGGTGATGAGCTGAGCGTTGGGCAAAGCCTGTAAAAAACTATCGGCGGTACTCAAAGGAATCCAGGCGTCCTCTTCGCCCCATAATAAAAGTGTGGGATGATATACTTCGGCTAAGCGTTCCCCGATGAAGGGGAAAGGGGAATCTTGGCGAGCGATAAAGGCCTCTCGGTTACCTTGGGCCAACATCATCTCATAATAGCGATCGATGACTGCCTCACTCACTTTGCTATCGTCGCCATAGACTTCGTACATACTCTTTTCGATCAAGGAGCGGGGCGTTACATAACGGACGATATTTTGCAGGACAGGGGTTCGGGCTAGCCGAACGCCAAGAGTCGCTTCGCGATTAGGGTTGGGAAAGCCCCAGGCATCTATCAATATCAATTTGTTTACTTTTTGAGGATGGGCTGCGGCATAGTTCCAAGCGATGGCACCTCCTAAAGAATTGCCTGCAATGGAGACGGAATCCAGCCCCAAGCGTTCGACGAAGTCGTGGATAAAATTGATATAGGCATCTAGACTGTAATCATGATCAGGGCGCGCACCAGTGAGGCCATAAGCCGGTAAGTCGACCCGAATCACGCGAAAGGAATCTTGCAAAGCGTTGGTCCAAGTGTCCCAAGTGTGGAGAGAGGCACCCATGCCATGTAGTAAGAGTAGCGCTTCTCCCTGGCCTTGGTCACGATAGTGTACTTCTTGCTCACCGAGCGTCATAAACTGTGAGGGGGTAGTAGCATAGCGCGCGATCATCTCTTGACGAGGTATATCGGCTTTGAATTGTGTCAATAAGGCCACAATGCCGAGCCCCAAAACGAGCCCGATAATGAGAAGAATACGCTTAAATATTTTCATATAAACCAATCATCCGTGAGAATTTTCTTTTCAGACGTATAATACTACAGGTCGCCAAAATATAAAGGCCTGTGAGGCTTTTTGGCGCGCTTATTGGTTTTTAAAAGATGTGCGATTAAATGATTGAAAGGCAGTAGCTTATCTCCCCTAAGCCCCGCCACAAAAAATCAAATTTTCATAGTAGTAGTTGTTAGTTTGTGTTCAAACAGGCGCTTGAGTAGGGCGCCTGTTTACTTTTATAGGATGCCGGAAGAAAGCATTTCGTGAGCGAGCTTTCGGAAGAGTGTTGGATCGCTTTGCAAACCCTCTTCTCCGCCCGTTACGTGCTGGAGAAAACTGCGCCCTTCGGCTAGGGTCATAATAAACTCGGCGGCTTTGCGAGGACTTTCAATTTTGATTAATCCTGCTTCGGCGGCACAGAGCACTTCCGTTTCGATGCGTTCGAGTAGAGATTGGTACAATCCCTCAAAGCGTTCCATAACTTCTGGCAGTCTGAGTCCCAAAGCATAACAACTATAAAATACTTTGTGATTCATGATGCGATCCCATTTCATTTGGGAGATCACATCCAATACGTCCTGCCATCGTTCTTCGGGATCCGCAGTCTCTGAGAAATCTGGTAATATGGTGGGTGAATAGGTCGTCATGATGTAGTCGATCAAACCGACTACCATCGCGTCCTTGGTGCTGAAGTAGTGAATAAGTAGACTAGGATTAACCTCCATGCGTTTTGCGATCTTCGCAATTGAGGCTCCCTCGAATCCCTCGTCAATAATCACTTGATAAAAATGCGACAAGATTTCCTGCCGCCTTACGGTTGCCTTACTTTTCCTTCCCATTTGGATGATGCTTGTAAGCAGATTCTGCCCGAATCGGGGTTGCTTAAGCGTTCCCTCCTATCTCATTTGCAACTTAGGTAAAATTTTGATGTGTCGAAAATCATATTTCTAGTTAATTTGTACTTTAAATAATGATCGAAACTACTATGCGTATTCTTCTCACATTCTGCCTTTTAGCGATCCTCTGCTTGTCGAACTTAGAGGTCGTTGCTCAAGCTAGTTTTCAAAAGCAACTCCAAACCCAGCTCATCATGGCTGAGGATGGAGACACGATTTCCCTGCCTGCAGGTGAATTTCAGTTTACGGCGAGTCTCTCTATGGACGAAAAATCAGATATTGTTATCAAAGGAGCTGGTATGGACCAAACCATATTGAGCTTCAAGGGCCAATCTGAAGGCGCGGAAGGACTGCGTATCACCAATTCTAAGAATATCCGTTTGGAGGCTTTTACCATCCAGGATGCGGTTGGCGATTGTATCAAGGTAATGGAAACGGAAGGCATTACTTTTTATGAAATCAAAGCCGAATGGACGGGCAAACCTAAGAAAACAAATGGCTCTTACGCTCTGTATCCCGTGCAGTGCCAAAATGTATTGATCGACCGCTGTATCGCTATCGGATCTTCGGATGCAGGCATCTATGTGGGACAATCGCATAACATTATTGTGCGCAATAGTACAGCATACCACAATGTGGCGGGCATCGAGATCGAAAACTCTACCATGGCAGATGTATACAATTGCGAAGCATACAATAATACAGGTGGCATTTTAGTGTTTGACTTGCCTGATCTCCCCAAAAAGAAAGGGGGGAACGTAAGAGTATATAACAACAAGGTTTACGAAAACAACTATAAGAACTTCGCTCCGGGAGGTACTGTATCTGTGATCCCTCCGGGAACGGGCATTCTGGTCTTGGCGACGAGTGATGTAGAGATTTACAACAATGTGATCAACCAAAATAAGACCTTTAGTATTTCTGTTTG
>JBCAWW010000555.1:0-4388 GCA_038534415.1 Bacteroidota bacterium
AAAGGCCGCAATTTTGATGGTCGATCCTATGTACTCAGAGGCAGTATCAGTCTCTATCGTTAAGTATCCGAACAAGCATTTTTATAAAGAAGCGTGGGAGCTATGCTCCTGCGCTTTTTGTTTATCTTTGCCCCAGCTATTTTTCATCTTCTATGATTTATCAAACCCTTGGGGCGACAGACTTAAAGGTCAGCAAAATTTGCCTTGGCACCATGACTTTTGGTGAGCAAAACACCGAAGCAGAAGCCCATGAGCAATTAAACTATGCGGTGGACAATGGCGTCAATTTTATTGATACCGCCGAATTATACGCCATCCCTAGTAGGCCGCACAATCAGGGACTTACGGAGCAATACATTGGTACATGGCTCAAAAAGCGAAGCGATCGGGACCAACTCGTCATCGCTAGTAAAATCGCAGGACCTCGGGCAGCCTTAAAATATATCCGCGAGGAACAAGGCTTTAGCCCTAAGAATATTCGTTCCGCGCTAGCGGGCAGCCTCAAAAGACTCCAAACAGACTACCTAGACCTCTATCAACTCCATTGGCCAGAACGTCGCACCAATTTCTTTGGCTATCTGGGCTATAAACATTCGGATCAAGATCCTTGGCAGGATAATTTCCTCGAGATCATTCAAACCCTCGCTGACCTTAAAAAGGAAGGCCAAATCCGTCATTGGGGTATTTCCAATGAAACGCCTTGGGGGATGATGAACTACCTCCACCTAGCCAAGCAGCACGATCTCCCAAGACCGGTAAGTATCCAAAACCCATACAGCCTCCTCAATCGTAGTTTTGAAGTAGGGCTCGCCGAAGTTGCCATACGAGAGCAGGCAGGCTTATTGGCCTACTCTCCCCTAGCCTTTGGCATGTTGACGGGTAAGTACCATCAGGGCGCTAAACCTAAAAATTCCCGTCTCAGTCTTTATGGTGAGGAGATGTCGCGATATAATAGTGATATTTCCTTTCAAGCTAGCGCAGAATATCTCAAGATCGCGGAGGAGCATGGCTATTCTCTGGCACAAATGGCCTTGGCCTTTGTCAATAGTCGCCGCTTTGTGACGAGCAATATTATTGGCGCCACTAAGATGGAACAGCTCAAAGAAAATATCGCCAGCGCTGAGCTAAACTTGCCCAAAGAAGTCCTAAAAGCGATTGATGGCGTTCACCGCAGGTATCCCAATCCAGCACCCTAATATGTCTCACACAGAAGCGGTCAAGCATTTTTACGATCACAATACAGCTGCATTTCTCAGATGGGGCAAACACAAGCAGACCTTCAATATCCATCAGCCACTTTGGGCAGAGGGGGTAAATACTTTTGAAGAGGCAGTTTCTTATAGTAATCAACTGGTGCTCAGGGAGGTAGAGAGTTTGGCTATTAGTACTGCTTCGCAGAACGTTCAGATCATTGACCTGGGTTGTGGGGTTGGGAGCAGTGCTTTATACTTGGCTGATAAACTTCAGATCCCTGCGCAAATATGGGGCATTACGATTAGCCCGGAACAAGTTCGTTTGGCGCAGGAGTTTGCCGCGAAACAGGCAAGCAAGGCTAGATGTCAATTTTTGGAAGGAGATTTTTTGCAATGGCCAGCTGAGATTCCCAAGGTGGATCTGGCTTTTGCGATTGAAGCATTTTTACACACGGCTTCGCCGGAACGCTTCTTCGAGGCAGCAGCGCAAGGGCTCAAAACAGGTGGCAAGCTCGTCTTGATTGATGATTTTCTTTCTCCGCGCGCGGAACGCTCCAAACTCTCCCAAAAGCAACACCAACAGCTCTCTAGTTTTAGACAGGGTTGGATGGCAGGTAGTCTGCTTTCTCAAGCAGGGGCGGAAAGCATAGCCCAAAAGCGGGGATTCCGTTTGCTGAGTAGTCGCAACCTTAGCCCTTTTATGCAGTTAGGCCGTCCCAGAGATAAAGTCATTGGGTTGATGGTAGCGCTAGCGGGTAAATGGATGCAAAAATCCACCTACTTCAAAATGATGCATGGGGGCTACGCCAAACAGCAAAGTCTTAAACAGGATTTGCTACGTTATCAGATGTTGGTCTGGGAGCGGGAGTAGGTTCTCTTTGCGAAACGAGGTCCGCCGTGATTTTGGCTGAGAGCAAACAAAGTGGGATACCACCGCCAGGATGAACGCTGCCGCCACAAAAATAGAGTCCCTTGACCTTAGTGCTAAAATTGGGATGACGTAAGAAGGCAGCAAATTTGTTATTGGAACTATTGCCGTAGAGCGCTCCTTGATAAGAGGAGGTTTTGCTTTCTATCGTTCGAGGCTCCAGAATGCGTTCGCAGACGATATGGGGTTCGACATCGATACCTAGCATTTGACTCAACTTTTGGAGGATGTCTTTGCGAGCCTGCTGGATTAGACGATCCCAATCCTGTCCTTGATTTGCAGGAACATTGATCATTGTAAACCAATTTTCGCCCCCTTTGGGTGCATCTTCGGGATTGCGCTTACTGCTGACATAAAGATAAACCGTAGGATCATCACTAAGCGACTGCTCCTGCCAGATCTGCTGAAACTCCGCTTGATAGTCAGCGCTAAAAAAGATGTTATGGACATCTAGCGCTTCAAACTCGCGATCCATCCCCCAGTAAAATATCAAGGCTGAAGAAGAGCGCGTTTGCTCCAAAGTGCGGACCGGCTCTGCTTGCTCTGGCATGAGACGACGATAGGTAGGGACAATATCCGCATCGCTTACCACCAAATCGGCGAGAATGGTCTCAGTTCCTACTCGAATTCCTTTTGCCGTTTGATTTTCTAAGAGGATGCGTTCCACGGAGTGGCCCAAATAAAACGCTACTCCTAAGTCTTTGGCTAACTCTACCAAACTTCTGGTAATCTGATACATGCCCTCCCGGGGGAAAAAAGCGCCTATATTGTGCTCTAAATGAGGAATAATGTTGAGTGTAGCAGGGGCTTGATGAGGATCAGAACCATTGTAAGTGGCATAACGGTTAAATAATTGGGCCACGCGCGGATCGTCAAAATGTTGAGTGTTTGCCTGATCCATGGTACGAAAAGCATCCAACTTATATAGCAGCAATATGGACTTAATGGTCGGCCAACGCAGGTAGGTAGCTAAACGGTGTAGAGAACGTTCCAAAAACACATGATGGGTGATATCATAGAGCGTTTCGCTTTTGCGGAGAAGTTTGGCAACCTTTTCTCTTTTTTCATTTGTTTTGCTAGCTACTTCATCGGCAAATTCTTCGGGATCACGATAAGCGTTAATGACTGTGCTATCAGGATAAAAATACTTCGTAATCACAGGCAGTGCCTCATATTGAAACGTTTCTTCGGGCTTCTTGCCGGCCAATTCAAATAGTTCATCGACTAGTTGAGGCAGCGTAAAAAGTGAGGGGCCGGCATCAAATCGATAGCCGTCAAAACGTAATTCGGATAGCTTTCCACCCGGGTAATCGTTGGCTTCGTAAATCGAGACTTGCCAACCTTGCACTTGCAAGCGGATGGCCGTTGCAATTCCCCCTATTCCAGCGCCGATAACAACCGCCTTTTTTTGTTTCTGATTCATCATGTCTTAAAAACACAAAAGGGGCATTTTGTTTAAAATTTCCAAACATATACGATGTTCCATATGTGTTAGAAATCCAGATAAAGGGCCTAGGAAAGGCATAGGTTCGAGGATAAGTTTAGGCAGTGAAAGGCATCTCTACCCCCATATTCTATCCAATCATATTGGCCATAGTCCTGGTCACTCTACCGTTTTCGTATTGTCAATCCATTCCTATTTTGCGGTTTAGTCCGCATAATGCCGTCAGTAACAAAAACTTAGCCGAGCATCTTTGGGTTTTGGTTGATGCAAATCCCAAAGACAACCTCAGTGCTATCAAAGCCAAGGAAGATCAATTTAAGCCATTTTTAGAGGTAAAAGATCAGCTTGATCCAGCAGCTACTCACTGGGCGATATTGCGAATCCATAACGACAGTCCCGATCCAGTTGAATATTTACTGCGGGAGAGTAACGAAAGTCAAATGCAAGTTTTTATTGTAGAAGGCAGCAGATTGATTTATTCGGGTCAAAGTGGACAGTTTGTCAAGCTATCAGAAGAACAACTCCCTGAAGGATCAAGTTGGGAAGCCCGGGTGCATTTAAAGCTGCAGCCAGGGCAGTATCAACAGATTTACTTAAGAGTTGAGCATGCGCTTCATATAACGCAGCCATTTGATTTAGCTTTAGAGCCATACTCCGAGTATCAAAAAAATATTCGGATAAGAAATCTCATTCAGCCATTATTTCAAGGAGCGCTGGGCATATTATTGCTCTTCCATATTTTATTATTTGCAGTAAAACATAGAGGCTGAAATACAGATATGCCTTCTGTCGATTTGCCGCAAATAATAAAATATGGAAGAGC
>JBCAWW010000556.1:0-4379 GCA_038534415.1 Bacteroidota bacterium
ATCGGCAGCAAAACAAAGAGTGAAGCTCCCATTTGTAAGCCATACCAAGGGATACTACACAAAATCACCAAGATGACGGCTGGCATACCGATCATACGTCCAAAGGGCCGGAAGGCATTGAGGGTACCCGCAAAATAGACCGCTGTGATATATAAATAGAGGCAGCTGACTACTCGCATTGCGGTGAGGGCTCCTTCTCCAAAAATCCCATAGAAAATCCTATAGAGCCAAATCATAACGGGTGGACCAGCAGTCCAGAGGTCAGAGTACAAATCGCCTCCTTGCGCTAGCTTTTGAGCGGCCAATAAATAAAAGGACTCTTCCCCAAGGAAAAATCCACCATCAAAGGCTGGTAAGCGCAATAAGGGAATCAACACCAAGAGAAGGAGGTGAACTGGCAGGGGAATATTTGTGACGAGGCGCAGCAAATGTGTAGATTTGTGGCGGGAATTTGCCCGCAAATTAAGCCTTACATTGCATAAGACCTACAAAATGTCGCCTGATGTCCTATATCAACAAATTCAACGCAAAGGTTCCTTCCTCTGCGTGGGCCTAGATAGTGATCCTGACCGGATTCCGACTCATCTCCAAGACTATGACGATCCTATCTATGAATTTAACCGCCAGATCATCAATGCCACCAAAGATTTTGCTGTAGCCTACAAACCTAATCTCGCTTTTTATGAGGCTATGGGCAGTAAAGGGTGGGAAACCCTTGAAAAAACCCTGGATCTCATACCAGAGGAGATTATGACCATTGCTGATGCCAAAAGAGGCGATATCGGCAATACCTCCCGCCTTTATGCCCAAGCCTTTTTCGAAACCTTTGACTTTGATGCGGTAACGGTTGCGCCATATATGGGCAAGGATTCTGTGGGACCTTTTCTAGAGTTTGAAGGAAAATGGGTGTTTTTGCTTGCCTTGACTTCCAATCCTTCGGCCCAGGATTTTCAATACCGCCAAGAAAATGGAGAGTTGCTATATCAACAAGTGGTAAAACGAGCTGTCAGTTGGCAGGAAGAGTATCCCGGGCATTTAGGCTTTGTAGTCGGTGCGACGAGAGCCGAATCCATCGGCGAGATCAGAGCTTTAGCACCAGATAATTATTTCTTGGTTCCAGGAGTAGGGGCACAGGGGGGAGATTTACAAGCTGTCTGCGCACATGGACAAAGTGAGCAAGCTGGTTTGTTGATCAATTCGAGCCGCGGGATCATTTTTGCCGGTCAGGGAGAAGATTTTGCTGAGGAAGCGGGCAAAGCTGCTCAAAATCTGCAAGCACAGATGAAAAGTCTGATCAAATAATTAGGCGGTTTATGATCCAATTTGGCAGAATAAGCCTTATTTTGCATTTAGGTATTGGGTTTCAATATTGGATCTTTCAAACTTTTTGCTGCTTTTGATGTATTGGCCTGCAGCCGAACGTCTATCTACTGAATTTATTGCATGAACCGAATTTGGGCGTTTGGTGAATATGCGGCGAAAAGCAGCGGAAATGTTATATTTAGACTCTATAACATACTTCCTTGCTAGCAACTGCCATCATATTAACTATCACGGTGCTCTTAGCGCTCAGTTCTTCTATATTAGAAGAGCGAGGCGATCAAGAGCTGCTTGCTCATTTTCGGGAAACGCAAGACCCTAAGGTTATCGCGCTTTTGATGACGCGCTATGACGGGCTCATCTACGGTATGGCCCTCAAATGGCTGCGTGATCCAGAACGAGCTCGAGATTTTGCGGGAGATTTGTTTGTCAAACTGTTTGAACATTTGCAAAAACAAGAGGTTGACAATTTTCCAGCTTGGTTAGGTCGTACGACCCGTAACCGGCTACATGATCTCCGTCGCAAAGATCAGGTTCGTGATGATTACAAAAGCGTTTTTGTGCCGCCTGAGGCTCCAAAAATTGAAAATGCATGGGATTTTGCCATGGATAAGCAGGAGCTAAAATCGGCACTAGAAAGCTTAAGTGATACCGAACAAACCGTGATCCGAGGGGTGTATTTCGAAGGTAAGAGTTATCAAGAGATCGGAGAAGAGTATGATTGGTCATTTAACCAGGTTCGAGGAGCCCGAGAGAGGGCCATCCGCAAGCTGCGAAGCGTACTCCCAAGCGATTACGGAAATTATTTTAAAGACTAAGCGGCATGGCATCCCTCAATGAAACTAAGCTTTATTCCCTAGCTACCATGCAGGCTTACCTAGATGGTAGCCTAGATAAAGAAACACAAACCGCAGTGGAAAGGCTTTTGGCCCAAAACACTGAATATGCCCTTGCGATGGAAGGGCTCGATCGCCATCAGGGCGAGAGTGTTTCTCAACGTAATGAAGATCAACAAGCTTTTAAAAGCTATCTAGACGGCTTAGGCAATACCCCAGAGCAAAAGATAGAGGAAGCAGATGCAGACTCTTTCGAAGAGCCTTTGGTGCGTGATCTTCGTTCTGCACGTTGGTGGCAAATTGCTGCCGTAATACTGATTTTGGTATTACCGGCACTCTATTTTTTCCAAAAGCCAAAGCCTACGCTCGATCAGATGGCAATGAATTATCTGGAGCCTTATGCTTTTGGCGGCATCCGTGGGTCAAGTGTTGATTCGATGCTGGACTCTATACGCCAAATCTATGACACTGGCAGCGCACTTTACAAACAAGATCCCGTAGCATTTCAAGAGAAGGCCCCGGCTGAATTTGAGGCTGCCAAACAAGGCTATCTAAAATTATTAGAATTACCCATAGATAGTTTAGGGAGCCGTCAATACCACGCTGCTAAAATGGGACTCGGACAATGCCTCCTTTTTCAAGGATATCAGGCAGAAGCGATAGAGCAATTTGAACCTCTCATCCAACATGGCGACAATGAATGGGTAGCCGCTGCCAAATGGTATAAAGCCTGGAGCTTATTACTATTAGGCCAGGAAGAGGAGGCTAAAAAAATCCTGGTAGAACTCTCAAGGCAAAAAAGTGATTATCGTTCTAAGGCCCAATCAGTCCTAGATGAATTATAGTCAGGGACTTGCAAGCCCTCGCTGCGAATGCGTACCTTTGCAGTCGCATGCGCAAATCCAACAATATCCGTTCCCTTAGTCTCGAACAACTGCAGGAGTATATCCTCGGTTTGGGCGAGAAGAAGTTTCGGGCCGCTCAGATCTATGAGTGGGTCTGGAAAAAGCATGCCGCGAGTTTTGCGGATATGAGCAATCTTTCTAAGTCGCTCCGCGAACGCTTGGAAGCGGACTTTGTGATTGAGCAAGTTCAAATTGAAGATATTCAGCAAAGCAAAGACGGTACGCGCAAATATGCTTTTCGTTTGGCTGGAGGCCAGCAGGTTGAAGGTGTATTGATTCCGACTCCTAAACGGGTTACTGCTTGTATCTCTTCACAAGCAGGCTGCTCCTTGGATTGTAAGTTTTGTGCAACGGGCCTATTGGATCTCAAGCACAATCTGCACCACTACGAAATCTACGATCAGATATACACCTTGCGCGAAGAGGCCGAAAAGGTCTATGGTCGCCCACTCTCCAATATCGTTTATATGGGCATGGGTGAGCCCTTGCTCAACTATCGCAATGTAATGAAATCGGTAGATTGGGTTACCTCTGAGGAAGGGATTGGTATGTCTCCTAAGCGAATTACCGTTTCTACTTCAGGGATCGCCAAAATGATCAAGAAGCTAGCGGATGATGGTGCGCGTTTTGAGTTCGCTCTTTCTTTACATTCTGCGAAGAACGATACCCGCTCTAAGATCATGCCGATCAATGATTCAAATTCTTTAGAGGATTTAGAAGAAGCCTTGCGCTACTTTTACGATAAGACTGGTA
The DNA here is from genome assembly GCA_038534415.1 of Bacteroidota bacterium. Classification (GTDB taxonomy): domain Bacteria; phylum Bacteroidota; class Bacteroidia; order J057; family J057; genus JBCAWW01. Next base: position 3,815 of record JBCAWW010000556.1, read on the forward strand.
CACGAGTAACATATGAGTACTGTATCTTCAAAGATATCAATGACAGCATCGAAGATGCCAAGGCGCTGGTGGCCTTTAGCCGTATTATCCCTTCTAAAGTAAATGTGATAGAGTACAATCCCGTACCAGAGGCTGGTTTTGTCAATACCACAGCTGGCAAGATGAATGCATTCATCCAATATTTAGAATCTCAAAAGGTGATTGTAAACGTTCGGCGAAGCCGTGGAAAAGATATAGACGGTGGTTGTGGTCAGCTCGCACTTCGTCATACCAAAGATAAAGTATAGATTTTTTTAATTTCATATATGTCCCAGCAATTAGATCCTATTATCCTCGAGTCTATCCAAAACGATGTAGCCTTAATTGGGCCGCAGCTCAAGGTGATTTCTCAACGGGTGATAGATGAAGCCATTTCAGAGTTTCCGATTTACATCGCTGCTCAAGAGATGGTCAATATAGGTCGGGCTATTTTTGACCGTGACGCCATTGATTTAAATTGGTTTTTCAACGCCACTATCCTAGAAGAGTTTTTGCATCATGGTTTGATCTCTCAGACTAAAATGGC
>JBCAWW010000557.1:0-4373 GCA_038534415.1 Bacteroidota bacterium
ACTCCGCCAAAAAAGAACGAACAGAGACGACAATATATCGCGCCCAAAGGCGCATCTAAAAAATTGGATTTACAAAGGAATGCCCCTCCCCTAGAGGAGGGGTTTATTCATGATTGTGTTGCGTACAGTTTAAAATAAGGATGCTAAATCCCCTTGAGATGAAAAGCATATTGCTGATAGCTAATCAACTCTCTTTGTTCATGGTTTTGCTCCCAGCCATCTTCTTGATGGCTAAGCGCTATCAATTGACGAGTGCGGGTTTCTTCAAATGAAGTCACCACTGCCTCCATGTGTTTCAATTCTGATTCGGTAAACAAACTCGCGTCAAATTCACGCGCTGCCTGAAAACGCTCCCCAACTCCACCGTGGTCGTACAATTCTTCTTCGATGCGGATGTAATTTTGCGCTTCCAATATCCCAAACAATTCATGGAAATGTGAGGGTACTGGCCCATAGGGAATCGCACGATAGTTGCAACCAGAGATCGAAAAGCCACTTTCTTTGAAGTTGAAGAAGTCGCTGTAAAACAGCAGTTTGTTGAGTCTTGTCTTCAAAGGCTTAGCCTTTTGGGCGAAGTACAAGACATAGTTGGCTACTTTTTCAAAGGTCGGTTTCACAAAGCCGGTAAACTCATTGGCTTCCATGTGAAAGTTCCACAAATATTGGACAACTGCGTCCAAGCGATCTTTTTGCAAGAGTTTGTCGAGCAAAGCGCTAGCCTTGCGATAAGCATTGGGCGAAAAGATAGCTTCCTTTTCCTCCACAAAGCGAGCAAACTGCATGGGCTCTTGGGCCAATCGTATCAACTTTGCGTTGGCAGGACTAGGGATTTCTCCATTTTCATAATTGCGATAGCTGTTGATGCCAAAGTCGAGGACCTCAGACATTTTCGCTGCCGACAAGCCATACTTCTCCCGTATTGCCCGAATCTCGTCGGGAAAGGGAATGTGATGCAGGGCGCGATAGAGATTATGTACTTGTTGGAGATTGAGCTTGTCCAATTCCTTCGTGCTGAAGGTCTCTCCGGTATCTTTACACTGGTAATAATGTTCCCAAATCTCAAATGATTCCTTGCGGAAATCTCTCGTCGCCCACTCCTTTTTCAGGACTGCTTCACCGCCTGTGAATGGACTCTTAATCATTGTGTTAATCCGTTAAAAAATATATATCCGTTTATATCCTTCTAATCCTGGTACGGATAGCGTATAGCGCGCTCCGCAGGGTGAAAACTGTAGCAAAGTACGGGTCCATCGACTAGTCCTAATGCCAGTTTTACATATACTTCCTGACCTTTGACCAGCGTTCCAAACTCCCAAAACTCTCGACCGGGACGAACACCATCGGGTCTAGGCCCTTTGTAATAATTTTGATAAGTCAAACGATCGATCACAGCCTCTCTCTCCTCTACGTCTATCTCCAAATCCAAGAGAGCTTGCAGATTTTTTTTTCGATCCAAAAACACCATCCCGTTCTGACTTTTGGTCTTTTGAAAGTCTTGCAAGAATTGCTGGACTTTTTCGGGACTGACGATGTTTGGTTTTGGGGCTGACACGATCACCTGCATTCAACTTTACAGTACCAAAGTAAAGTAAAAAGAATCAACAAAACAACTTTAAAGTGAATTTTTATTAATTATTTCCATTTATCTCACTTTTTAGTGAAAAATCACTCATAAAGTCGCTTTTTTTATTGCTTCACAAAACGCTCCACTCTTTCCGTTCCCCCAATTTCGACTCTAAGAAGGTACATTCCCTTAGGCCAGGACTGGACGTCTATTTCAAAAATCTCACTTTTTAGTGAATTTTGATAAAAAGACTGTCCGAGCATATTTACGATTTCTAGCTTTGCCATCGGTCCGCTGCTTATCAGTCGCAGCAGCCCAGTCGTTGGATTAGGTGCGATGAGCAATTGTCCCTCTGTCTGACTAAGCTCTTCTGTAGAGGTAAGGTTTCCGAAGGGGGGCGCCAAAGGCATAAGCGGATTTCCACCTCCTCCGATGCTATTGGGCCCATTGTTGTCTACTACGTGCAGATTGAGGAAAATACGATCCATATCTCTAGTCCAAGGGGTGTTTTTGCTAGGGTCAGAAAAGGCAAATCCCCAGGCGGCAGCAAATTCATCGATGACTCGCCCATCTGGCGACCATTCAGTCTCAATCGCATACACATCCCAAGCAGTATCATCGACCAAATAGGCGCCATATTTTTGAAAGGCTTCGGCGAGTATCCGTCCCGGAACGCTTTCAAAGGCCATAGAATCCAGATCTAACCAAATCGGCAGTGCCAATAATGCGCCCATGCGACAAGCAGTAACTAAAGGCTGCGTACGTTGGGTCCCATAAACCCCAGCGGCATAGCTATCGGCCCTGATTGCAGGCCAGCGATAGCCTTCAGTCGTAACATCATAATAGAGATTACGGGCTGCATATAGATTGACCTTTAAGGCATGTCGGATGGTATCATTGGCATCGTCTAACTCCCCCAAGCGGAGCGTACCGCCAATCGCAGAGAGCCCAGAACCTCCGTGCGCTCCTCCTATGCCTACTCCATACAAATCCACATCAGGCGGCACAAACTGACTGGTAGATTGACCCGCTATGCATTGGGAGAAGGGCTGGGTTTGCTTGATCGTGCGGCCATCTGGCATCAAAACGGCCAAGCCAGAGTTAGGCGTCGAACCGTCCCATGTGCTGGGGCTGACGATAAAAGCGGGAGGGATCGGGGCAGCAAATAAGATAGGGCCCTCAATCGGGCAACGGTCCTTTGTATTGTCCCAACCCGCATAGTTGGTATGGACGCTTTGTAGGTTTTCCTGCGGTCGCAGAACGATAATGTCTTCGTCCACGGTCATGCCAAAACTCATCGCTTGCTCGATTAAAGCAGGTACATAAACTGCTTGGTCGCCAATCGGCATATTCCAAATAGAGCTATCGGCAAAGGGCCATAAAAAAGGATCACGGCTGTTTTGGGCATAAATCGAGCTAAAGCAGATTAGCAGCGTTAGCAAGCTAAGTAAAGGCTTCATGAAAATGGGTAAATAGGGTAAGCGTTCTGCGAAGCAGCAGTAAAAATAAAGATACCGGATAATGCTCATAAACTCGCATTTCCGGTATGTCGGTTTTTCTCTCTGCCTAGGCCTGAAGCTCCTCATAAGTCATCCAGGCCAAGGAACACGAGCCGGGATCTTAATGGATAAGCGTTCCGCGAAGCGGTATATAAAAAAAGAGGTAAACTCCCCTTGCGGGGAGTTTACCTTAGAGAAATTTAATAGCGTATCTATTCTTGAAGAAGAATTTTGCTTACAGAAGCGGCTCTTCTCTTTGATTTTACAACTAGGGAGTAAGCTCCAGTAGCGTGTCCGTTTAGGGATAGAGTGAAGCGACCATTTGCGTCAGGCATAACACTGGTTTCGTACACTTTTTGACCTACTTGGTTGAACATGCTTACCGTTACTGATTCTAGATCTTGGTAAGGGAGCGATACATTTAGAGTGCCTTTGCTGGGGTTAGGGAAGACAGCCATTGGGGCATCAAGCTTGTTGACCTCTACTGTTACGATATTGCTGAGGGTAGAAGTACCATCAAAGTCTACTTGCTTGAGGCGGTAAAGGTTGGTACCGATGATCGGTGCAGCGTCAAAGAATTGGTAGCTAGAGATGCTTTGGCTGTTGCCAGCACCGTCTACTTGCCCAAGAGCGGCCCAGTCGTTACCATCTACGCTCTTCTGAATTTCGAACAATTTATTGTTTTGCTCAGAAGCAGTTTTCCAGTTTAGCATGATGCCACTTTCTTCCTGCTCACCGTCGAAGCCTAGCAATTCTACTGGGAAAGTTCCGATTGGGAAGTTTTCGAAGGCGATCATGCTAGCACCGTTGAGGTTTGAGATCGTAGCGGTAGAGTTGTATGGAGTAGCGTAAGTTACCCCAGTCGCACCGATTGGCTCACCTGAGAGGGTAAGGACGATCGTGTTGCCGACAATACTTACTGCAGTTACCGTTACAGCGGCACCTTCAACTTGGAAGAAAGCTTCTACACCAGCGTCTGCGCTCAGTACATCAGTAGCTTTAACGGTGGTCAGTGTGATTTGATTGAGGCCGGTCTGCTCACCTACAAGTAGGTTAGGAGAAGATACGTTTACATCAGGATCACCGTAGATATCACGACCGATGACTCTTGCTACGTCTTCACCGAGGCGCTCATAACCATTGAAGAAAGTATAGTGCGAGAAGTCAATGTAGTGCTCCATGGCGCTAGTACCGATGATCTCCATATTGGCAACTGAGTCTGCGATCTGACGTTGAGCTTCTTGGATCTGTAGGGCTTTGTCGTAGGTAAAGAACAAACCGTTACGTAGTTGAAGCATGTAGAAGCGATC
>JBCAWW010000558.1:0-4366 GCA_038534415.1 Bacteroidota bacterium
GCGATACCATTTTGAGCGATAGAGCGAATGTAATCGCCATCATCAGCGTAGAATTTGAGTATGGGCTGGACGCAGACGAGAAGTACAATGAGGTAGTCGAAAAAGTAAGCGGTATTCGTTCTAGTTTGCCAACGGGTGTAGTTGATCTCAATTTCCGTAAACGTAGCAACATCAATACGGTGATGATGCAGGTAGGGATGGTCTCCGAAACAGCTACGGCCGCAGAATTAGAACAGTATGGCGAGGGACTGCAAAAACGCCTCCAACGGATAAACGGCATTAAGACAGTTGATCTAAGAGCGACACAGGCGCAACAGGTTTTGATCCACCCCGATTTGGATAGATTGGTTCAACTAGGCATTCCGCTCAATCAACTTGGGCAATCCATACAAGGCAGTAATCTCAATCTGCCTGGGGGTGCGGTACGCATGGGCAAAAGATCGATCAGTCTTGAAACAAGTGGTGCCTATCGCAATCTGGATCAAATCAGGCAAACCGTCATTAGTAGTTATCAAGGGCAGGTAGTCCTTTTAGAAGATGTCGCTGAGCTTAGTTTGGGCTATGAGGATGAGCGATATTTTGCTCGCTATAATGGAGAGCCAGCAGTATATCTGACAATTGTCCAAAAAGAAAAGGCGAACATATTTGCCGTATCAGAAGAAATCGTCAATGCAGTCAATCTATACAGTCAACAGCTGCCTTCTCATATCCGAGTAGAGATTGCTTTTCAGCAAGCAGACATTGTCCAGGATCGGATCAATGGTTTTTTGGGAAACTTACTGCAAGGAATCGTCTTGGTAGGTTTAGTCATCTTCATGGCGCTTGGGGTTCGAGCTTCCATCATTGTGATTATTGCTATTCCTTTTTCGATTTTGATCGGGCTGGCGGGCGTTTATCAACTTGGCTTTGGCTTACAACAAATGACAATTTCTGCCCTAGTGGTTGCCTTAGGATTGTTGGTGGATAACTCCATTGCAATCGTCGAAAATATAGAGCGCTTTTTGCAGATGGGCTATAGTCGTCGTGATGCAGCGATTGAAGGGACTAAGCAGTTGGCTTGGCCGATTAGTAGTGCGACCTTGACTACGCTACTGGCCTTCTTTCCTTTGGTGATGATGCCCGAAAAAGCAGGCGACTTCTTGAAGTCCATGCCCATTACGGTTATGCTCACCCTTACGGCCTCTCTCCTTTTGGCCTTGAGTTTGACGCCTTTGATCTCTAGGCATTTCCTTCGTAAGGAACGCTCCTACATACCTCCACTGGAGCGGATGGGACACTATTTGATCAATGGTCCATATAAACGACTGTTAAGAAAAGTGCTCGATCATCCTTGGTGGACCCTAGGCATCACGCTGCTTATATTTGCCGGATCGGTAGCCATGATCCCCTTAGTGGGAGCTAGTTTTTTTCCCAAGGCCGAAAGACCCCAGTTTTTGATACGAGTTGAAGCTGAAAGAGCCTCCCATATCAGCCATACTGATCAATTGGTACAAAGGGTGGAAAGCGTTCTGGCACAGCAAAAAGAGGTAAAATCCTATGTCGGAAATATCGGCAAAGGCAATGCGAGGGTTTACTACAATGTTTTTGAAAATAGCTATGCCAGCAATTATGGCGACGTATTGGTCCAATTACATCGCTATGAGGTCAAGGAGTTTAGCGCCCTCATCAATCGGCTAGAAGAGGCCTTTGCCCAGATAGCCGGAGCGAAGATCACCATCGTGGTCTTCGAACAAGGTATCGTAGCCACTACTCCAATTGAAGTCAGATTGACGGGGGATGATCTCCAAAAATTAGAAGCGCTGGCAAATGAGATCGAATTGTTGATCAAAGATGTGCCGGGCTTGATAGAATTAGAAAATCCATTTGAAGCCTCCACTCCCCTATTTCGCCTCAATATCAATCGCGAAAAAGCAGGCTTATTGGGAGTATCTCTAGCCGAAATAGACCAAAGCGTTCGTACCTGTATCAGCGGAAGAGTCGTTTCTCAATATCGCGATGCCAATGGCAAAGCCTATGATATCTTACTCAGACTCCCCCAAGGCAAATCCTTTGGACCAGAGGCTTTTGATCAGATTTATGTGCCAACGGTTACGGGGCAATTTGTGCCCCTCAATCAGCTCGCAGAGCTTGAACTGAGCAGATCAGCGGTAGAGATTACTCATTATGATTTGGAACGCTATACTTCCCTTACGGCTGACTTTGATGAGCAATATAATCTAAGTGAAGTCGTCAACGAAGTAGAAAGACGATTGGACAACTATGTCTTCCCTCCAGGTTATGACTTTAGGATGGCAGGCGAACGAGAGTTGAGAAATGAAACTTTTGGGGGTATGGGTGAAGCAGCCCTCATCGCCGCTCTATTGATCCTGGGCGTCTTGGTCTTGCAGTTTCAATCCTTCTTGCAGCCCTTGATCATCTTTTCGGCCATCCCATTGGCGGCAATTGGCTCTATATGGGCGCTATTTTTTATGGGTTTAGATTTTTCACTCACGGCAGTAGTGGGTTTGATTAGCTTGATCGGGATTGTAATTAATGACTCGATCGTCTTTGTCGATTTTACCAATCAAGAACGAAAGGCCGGCAAGTCCATCAAAGAAGCCTTGATGTCTGCCGGTAGTGTTCGTTTTATGCCCATCATCTTGACATCTCTGACGACCATTGGAGGTTTGATCCCCTTGACGATCCTGGGGGGAACCCTTTGGGCGCCGATGAGTACCGCCATGATTGGAGGCTTAATTACCTCCACCGTTTTGATCCTTTGTGTGGTACCGGTTTTATATTGGATGTTTACTCGTGAAAATGATAATTGATATGTCAGATTTAAGCCTTCCTCCTCTACCAGCATCGCCTGCCACCTTGGCTCAACTCCAACAATATCAAGATGAGATGTGCAAAGCAAGAGGCTGGGACAAGGCAAGTACATTAGAAACCTTCTTATTGTTTAGCGAGGAATTTGGCGAATTAGCCAAAGCAATCCGCAATCGCTTAGCGCTCTATCAAGAAAAGGACAAAACCCTCAAATCCGAAGAGTTAGAGGGAGAATTTGCGGATGTATTGAGCTATTTGATGGAATTGGCCAATCACTTCGATATTGATTTAGAAACAGTATATCGTACAAAAGAAGAGATTAATGCCAAACGGTCTTGGAATTAGAATTTTTCTAATCTGATAAGCGAGATGTAACGATTGGGCTCATCATACAGTATTTAAACCAAATACTATTGAACCTAAATCGTCACTAAACATGAAACACAAAACACAATTTTTTCTCAGCTTTATCCTCATCTTTGTTTCCGCCTCTCTTTTCGGCCAGACAGCTACCAATGATTCCCGCTTTATCGCTAAGACCAGCATCGACCAAGCTTTATCGGGCTCAGGAGATATGAGACTCACTCGTATGGAAAACGCCCTTGAGTACCGTGTTAATCGTTACTTTACCCCTTCGGTTTCGCTTGCTTTTGCCAAGAGCGATCAAGGCGTTTATCTCACTACTTCCATGATTCAGACCAACGCCAATCTTTATTTTTCTCCGTTCCGGAACGATCGTAAAAACGATTTCCGAATCGGTGTCGGAGTATCTGGAATGCGAGTTTCTAGCTTCAACGAAGATGCGCAGTTCTATGAAAACGGGCAATATGTCTACAGCGAATATGAGTTTCGTCAGGAAAACGCTTATGGCTTTAATGTGATGTTAGAGGACAACTATCAGATTGCTCCCCATATTCTTGTAGGTTTCCGTTTGGCTTACCAACTCTACAACAGTGGAGATCAAATTATCGGAGGAGGTATCAATCTAGGTATCCAGATATAGACTAAAAAAAGCAATCCCTCTCAGGCCGAAGCTTGAGAGGGAATATGCACTGTCGAATCCTTTAATTTTTGAGTACCATCACTCTCTGCTGGAAGGCTTGGTTTCCAACCTGCACATTGAGGTAATAAATACCATTGCTTAGGCCATTGGCCGAGACGCTTAGCACATGGCGTCCAGCCGCGAGCTTGCCTTTCTCTTCCCGGCTTACTTCTTGCCCCAAGGCATTCATCAAGCGTAAGGATACATTTTGATCGCTGGCAAGTTCTAAATCTAAATTTGTGCGTTCCGCGAAGGGGTCTGGATAAGCAGGAGAAAGCCGAATATCCTCTGCCAGATTATAATCAACTCGCACCGCATCACTATAACTAAATCCTCCATTGAGATCAATCTGACGCAAACGATAGAAATTAGCACCGATCAGTGGCGCTCTATCAACAAGCTGATAGTTCAGTCTTTGCTGACTCGTGCCCGCGCCTTGAACTTGGTCTATTTTTGTGAAGACTTGGCCTTCGGCCGAACGCTCAACTTCAAACATAGCGTTTTGAAATTCGCCTT
>JBCAWW010000559.1:0-4364 GCA_038534415.1 Bacteroidota bacterium
GTCTGGCAAGACATCCTCGACCTCAATGCAGGCCTCAAAGACTCGGCACAGTTTCGCGAAAACATCTCCTTTGATGCGAGTTCTTCTTTTTCGCGCAGCACTACCCAGAGTCAAACTCAAAGCCGCACCATTGATATGGAAGTGGCCATCGAGTCTAGCTTAGCTCACTCGTTCGGCGTAGCCGTCAATAATGCAGGTATTGGCGGTGGTACCACTGCGACCATGCGCATGGCCTTTGGTGAGTCTCGGACTACTTCGCAGAGCCGCGACATTACGACTGGATTTACTTTATCAGATAGCGACAATGGCGACAACTATACCGTCAATCTCAAGCATGATCCGGTCTATGGCACGCCTGTCTTTGAGATGATCAGTGGCGCGACCAGTTGTCCCTGGGAAGGGGGCCTCAAACGCCAAGGGGTGCAACTTTCGGTGGATCGCAATGCCGCCATCGATGTGCCTTCCGACCAAGCCGCTGTCTTTGATCTCACCCTCGGCAATACCAGCGAAACCAATGAAGCTTCGGTTTATCATGTTACTTTATTGCAAGAGTCTAATCCAGACGGAGCCATCGTCAGTCTCAATGGAGTAACCCTCACGGGTAACAATGATGTGGCTTTCTTTATCCAGCCGGGGCAGCAGATCAATGCCACGCTCACGGTCGAAAAAGGGCCTCAGGCTTTTGATTATAGCGATTTACGGATCATGATGTTTTCGCCTTGCGAACGCGAGAATGCAGACGGAGCGATACCAGATGCGCCATTTTCAGATATCGAGGAGTTAGACGTATCCTTTATCGAGCTATGTAGTCCACTGACCATGACCAGTCCACAGGAGGATTGGGTGATCGCTGCTTCGCAGAACGATCTTCTCCCGATCACTTTGACTGACTATGATCTGGCCCGTGCTGATCTACAATCGATCCGACTCCAGTTTCGTCCCAAGATCCCCAATGCTCCCTTTGTCAATGCAGTAACCCTGCCCAAAGCAAACCTCAATCCGGGCTTTCACACCTTCAATTGGGATGTGAGTCAGCTAGATGATGGGCCATATGAATTGCGGGCGATTAGTAGCTGTGGGGGAAGCGTTCCGGACCGGATCACCCCACTCATCTCCGGTATCATAGACAGGACAGCTCCTCAACTATTTGGTACCGAGGAACCTGTAGATGGCGTATTGGGTCTCAATGACGAAATCAGCATCACCTTTGATGAAGACATCATTTGTGCCAATCTGATCTCTTTGGCTGCTCCGGTAAGCCTGACACAAGGCGCTGTCAACCATATCAACCTGACCAATACAGAGACTGGACTCCCAATAGAAAAAGTCGTCTCTTGCCAAGGCAACAAAATCACCATTGTCCCTGACATCCAAAACCGTTTTATCGAGGGCCAAGTCCTGAGAGTAGACGTTCTCGGTGTAGAGGACCAATACGGCAATGTGATGACCACTACCCAAACTTGGGAGTTTCTCATCGTCCGCAACCCGCTCGAATGGCTGGGTGGCGATGTCGATCTGGTGGTAGCAGAAGGCAATAGCACCACTTTCCAGAAACAAATCATCAATACTGGTGCCTTTGATGTGCACTACTCCCTTTCGGGTCCATTGACTGCTGGTACACTTCTACCTACTTTGTTGCCTCCTTGGCTGACAGCTAGTCCCATGTCTGGGATTATACCGCCGGGTGCAACTGAGACCGTAACGTTCACGAGTAGTGAACAACTGGATGGTGGCACTTATGAAGCCGGCATTTTCGCGGCGAATAGCTATGGAGCACCTCAATTACGCTTTGATTTGCGGGTGCTTTGTCCCGAACCCAATTGGGTCATACAGCCCGACCAGTTTGATCATAGCATGATCATCACCGCAGAGCTGATCGTAGATCAAGATACTTCGAAAGACTTATATGATCGCATTGGCGCCTTTGTCAATGGAGAGTTGCGAGGCACGGGAGAACTCCGTTATGTACCTCAACTGGAGCGTTATCAGGCTTATTTGACGGTATTTAGCAATCAGACTCAGGGCGAAACCGTGGAGTTTCAGATTTGGGATGCCTCAGATTGTCGTCTCTATGAAAATGTCTTGGAGAGTTTCCCCTTCCAGATGAATGCAGTCCAAGGCACGCCTGTAGCGCCGGTTTACCTTCATACTTCTTCCGACCTCAGTCGAACGATCAGTCTCAATCAAGGTTGGACCTGGTTTTCGCTCAATCTAGAAGGCCAAGATTCGACCATCAATCAGATGCTCAATGGCATACCTTCTCAGTCTGGCGATATACTCCGCAATCAGCTTGCCTTTAGTCAATACACCCCAGACTTTGGCTGGGTCGGTCCCCTCAACGAGATTGATAGACGATTTGCTTATCAGTTTAAGCAAACTACGAGTCAGGATCTTGTCGTACGAGGCAGACCAGTGGATATAGAGACAGTATTTATCCCCATCGTCAGAGGATGGAATTGGATCAGCTATCTCCCCCAAAACGGAGCTGAACTAGATGATGCTTTACCAAATCTAGTTTCGACCACGGGCGACATCATTAAAAACCAAACCACCTTTGCCCAATACATCGAGAATATCGGCTGGATCGGTAGTCTCAACTTCATGCAGCCCAATGATGGCTATCTTCTCTACTCTGATCGAGCAGACACCTTGATTTATCCAGCTAGACTCAATCGTCGATCTGGTCGCAATCTCGAGGAAGAGGCCCCTCAAGCACCATTAGACTGGGCCGTAAAACCAGAGCAGTTTTTGCAGTCTATGACCTTCACGGCTCAAATCGAAGGCGGTGCTGATGAAAATGCCTGGCTAGCGGCTTATAGCGGTGATGAAATTCGCGGCTTGGTACAGTTTAGCTATATCCCAGAAATGGATCAGACTTTAGCCTTTCTCACGGTCTATGGCTTGACAGAGGAGGAGGTGATCCATTTTGAGTATTACCATCCAAAGCTCCAGGAGGTCGTACCGATTATCAATACCTTTGGTTTTCAAGAAAACGCGCAATACGGAGACCCGATCAATCCGGTAATCCTTGATCTCGCCTTGACGACCACCATTGATCCCGTCGCGGCCGGCTATGACTTAGAAGTATTTCCCAATCCTTTTAAGGAGCAAATCGCCATCAATTATGTGCTACCCAATCCGGAGCGCATCCGTATCGACTTGACCAATCTTTTGGGTCAACCAGTACGCCTTTTGGCTGACAAGAAGCAGGCCGCAGGCAGCTATGAACTCAGCTGGGATGGTACCAACGATTCCGGAGTGAGAGTAGCAGCAGGGGTATATATCCTACGCTTGCGCACCGATCAGTTTGAAAAATCTATTCAAATCATCCTTAAGCCCTAAATCATGCAAAAGATCATCAGTTTTGGGATTTTATGGGCCGCTTACTTCGGTTTGTATGCGCAGACCACTTTGACCCCTTTGCCAGATCAAACGATCGGAAAATGGGACGAATTTGCGCCCTTGGTGTATTTTGAATATTGGAATGACAGCCTCAATGGTAGCTGGTCCTATCGCTTTGTGGCGGCAGACAGCTTTATCGCCAATCCCAATTGGACGGTCAATCCAGCCTCCTTCAATGCCTCCATGAGTCTGACCGCTCAGGTAAATGGGGGAAGCGTTCCGCAAGGCGGTAATCCTCACCAACTTGGCGCCTACATTGAAGATGAATTGGTGGGAGTATCGGACGGCATTGCAGTAGGGGGAAATTATCTGTTTTTTCTTACGATTTACAGCAATCAGGATACGGGAGAGGTGAGTTTACGCTTTTATGATAGTGAGCAAGGCCAGGTATATCCGGTCAAGCAAAAGTTTGCTTTCGATGCCAATAGTAGTCTCGGGGATCCTTTGCAGCCCGAGGCTTTGGAGGCGGGCTTTATAGAAGTGCAGATGGAGGCGAGACAGGCTAATTTTGTGATTATCGACAGTGCTTGGGTTGGCACGCAAGCGATGGTATTTAGGGTCGAGGACGGTAATAGTTATGCCGAAGACACCCTCCGCTTGACGGTTTTAGATGATTATACGCCAATTTGGGCCGACATACCCGAGCAAGTCATAGCTGAGCGAGACACATTTACTTGGCTCAATCTGTACGACTTTGTGATGCGCGGAGACACGGATGCGGTCAGCATTAGTTTGCTTGATAGTAGTATGTCCACGAGTATCGAGCAAGACAGTTTTTTGCGGGTTACTTTGCCCAGTTTCAATTGGGCGGGAGAGTTTAGCATCAAGATATCGGTACAGGACCAAAGTGCCAATCAATTGGCAAGCGAATCGGCGGTAAACTACAGAGTAGTGGCCGATGACGAAGCGCCATTATTAGGGGGCATACCTGACCAACGAACTGGTCCGGGCGGAGGTTTTGC
>JBCAWW010000560.1:0-4362 GCA_038534415.1 Bacteroidota bacterium
AACTTGGCTTTAAGTTTCCGCTCAAGGCGAGTTTGAGTACCGCCTTGTATAAGACTCATTTTGGGGCTTATCAAATTGACGTACCTAATGAAATTTCACGGAGGGGATTTGGCAATAAAATTGATTATCGTCTCAGTCTCAGTTACCCCATTAGCAATCGACTATCGCTTGGTGCCTCGATGCTCACCTACAGCAAGGAAGAAGATATATTTTACCAGGAGCCGACGTTACTGGGTGCAATGGCTATCCACCCGCATACTGCCGAGCCGATAGAGTATGGACAAACTGAAGTTTGGCAACGTATCAACAATAAATACTTGAGCCTTTTTTTAGAGGCAGATTTAATCAAAGGTGAAAAGTTTTTTGTAAGCGCTCGATTTGGTTTTGCCTATGCTTTAGTGCGTAACACCACTTGGCAATTCAATCTCTATGGAGAAGGAAGAGATCAGATTATCATTGACGATGGGTATTTCCCAGAAGTAGCAACAGATGAAAACGTGAATCTGCCTGGGGTAGAAGGAGGACTAAAAGTAGGTTATAAAATCATCCCCAATCTTGGGATAAGCCTGAGTAGCAACTACTTATTTAGCACTTCCTTTGTTGATAAGGATAGCAAGTTGCAGTATGGCAATCTAGAACTCGGACTAGACTTTCAGATCGCTAAGCTGGAAAAAAACACCCGTAGCAATACCCTAATGGTAGGGCTTGGCCGGCCCTTTTCTATCAGTTATGAGCGGCTACTCGCCAAACGGAAATCTCGCCATTCCATACGCTTGTTTTATGATGAGTATTGGCAAGACGGCATGGCTGGCATTGCCTATAATATAAAGGTGGGCAAAGAAAACCATTTCTTTTTGGTAGAGCCCGCTTTTTATTTGAACGAAGAGCCCTTTGCCGGAGCGCAGCTCGGCTATGAATTTAGAGGCGGGGCCGGAGTCGTAGTCCGTTTAGATGGAGGGCTGATGTTAAATCAATATGATCTGATCCCTCGCTTTCAAGCTCACATAGGATACGCCTTCTAAAAAACAATCCGTTCTTTCAGAGGTAGCAGCTTGGCAATCCAATCATCTGGATAAGTGCCTTATTTGCCAGCTGCTGCCTTTTCTTTTTGTATTAATTTGAAATTGGGAGCGGGAAAGAAGATATTGGAAGTAGATCAAATCTTGCTTAGGTGAAAAAGTGGTTAATTTCTGGCATCGTCATCCTCGCGCTCTCAACGGCCTTTTTGGGCTTATTGCAACTGCGCTCCTGCACCAATATGCTCAGTATTGCGCCTCCCCAGCCGGTACAAACTCACTCTATCGTACTCAAAGAGATTGAGGGTCTTGGCCGTATGGAACTAATGCGCTTTCAATTTCAGGATGTGATCTCTCATGAGATCATTATGGATTGGTGGCCCGATCCAAAAGTGATTCTTAGCGTCCAAGGCGAAACCGTTGGCTGCGTGGATTTTGCCAAGATCGATAGTAGTGATATCGTTTTGATTGGAGATAGTCTCGTCGAAGTTTACCTCCCCTACCCTGAGATTTGTTACAGCAAACTCGATCATAGCAAAACCCGCGTCTTCGATACCGAAAACACCTTTTGGGAAGAAGCTGAAATGGTAGCCGATGCCTATGAAAAAGCCGAAGAGGCCGTCTTGGATCAAGCCTTAAAAGGCGGGATATTGGAGCAAACCCAAGAGCAAGCCCTCACGATGCTTACTCCTATATTGGAAGCGATCGCTGGCAAGGAAGTCATTATCCGTTTTGATTTACCGCCCCCCAACGTATTGATGCCCAATGATTAGATGCGCATCTTCTGGGCATATCGCAAACCCCTGCTGGCAGGCACTTTATTGCTCAGTGTCGCCTTGGGCTTTGGCCTGAGTAGATTGGGTGTCAGTTTTAGTTTTGAGGATTATTTCCCTGAAAGCCATCCCGAATTAGTTTTTTACGAGCAGCATCGCGCGCACTTCCCAGAGCCTCAAAAGCGAAGCATCTTCTTGGCTTTGCAGAGTCCCTATGAGGATATTTATCATCGAGATTTTCTGAGGCAAGCCGATCAGCTATTTTCCCAAATAGCCGCCTTGCCAGGCATAGATTCAGCGTATTATGCTACCGCTTTGCCCCGCTATCTTTGGGATGGTCTACGCTTAGGCGAACGATTCTATCTCCCTACTGATAGCGCGACCAATTGGGTTCAGGTCAAAAAATCTATCAAGCAAGATCGTGATCTAACGGCCATGTTTATCAGCCGGGATGAACGCTATGTTTGTGGCTATTTCTTGTTGGAGGAAAGCATATTTGATCGGCCGGAGCGAGAGCTCGTATGCCAGCAACTTGATCGCTTACTCGCTCAACAAAACTTGACTTTTCAAGTCTCAGGAATCCCCTATATCCGTTACGGCTACACCCAAAAGATCGCCCAAGAGATGGGACAATTTGGGCTGATTTCGATCCTTTTAGTCGCGCTATTGATGTTTCTCCTTTTGCGCAAACTGCCTTTGGTATTATTGTTTTTGTTTTGTTTGATTTTGGGGATCGTCTGGACCATGGGGTTGATGGGTTGGACAGGCCAGTCCTTGGACCTGATGAGCAATATGCTCATCCCAATCATTTTTGTTGTTGGAGCCTCGGATGTCATCCATCTCAGCAATCATTATCTACAAATCAAAGCCCAAGGGCATGATACCCAGCAAAGTCTTCACAAAACAATCCTTGACATAGGCAAAGCTGTCTTTTTGACCAGTTTGACCACCGCCATTGGTTTTGCTTCCCTGCTGCTTTCCCCTATCAGTCCGATCCGCAACTTTGGTCTTTTTGCAGCCTTTGGAGTCATGGCGACCTACTTATTGAGCATGGTTTTGATTGTGAGTTTACTTAGCCAACAACAAATAAACCTCAGCACCGATAGCCTATATGCCCAACTCCAAGGTTTTTTTCAGCCGCTATTGAAGCGTCTTTATAGCTGGGGACAAAAATTTGGCGGTAGTATAATCTCGCTTTTTCTCTTACTAGGGATCCTGGCCGCTTTTGGCATTAGGCTGATTCCTCCCTCGACCTATTTGATCGAGGATATAGGGCAAGATGATCCGATTAGATTGACAGCAAATTTCTTTGAGGAACAGTTTTATGGTACCCGCACTTTCGAATTAGCCCTTGAAGCGCCAGCCCCTTACCTACTGACAGATCCAAACGTTCTCGGAGAGATAAAAAAAATAGAGACCTTCCTACACAGCCAAGCTCGTTTCTCCCCCTTCTTGTCGCCAGCAAGCCTCCTGGCGGAGCTCAACTATATCCAACACTTTAGCAGGCCTCAGCATAAGCAAATTCCTAAAGAGCAAAGCCAAATTGACGAATTATTGGATTTAGCCCTTGCGCAAGGTGAATCTCATCTTCTGGCCCAAGTCATGGACTCCAGTCGTCAAAAAGGCCGTATTAGAGCCAATATGGGAGATATTGGATCAGTCGCCTTTGATAGCCTGAGGGTCAATCTCCTACAGTATATCGCCCAAAATATTGATGCCAGCAAACTACAACTTCGCCTGACGGGACATTCGTATATCCTCGAGCTAAACCTCAAATATATCCGTAATAGCCTGGCCCAGAGCCTTTTGATCGCTTGTATGATTATCGCCCTAATTATGGCTTTGCTCTATCGCTCTTGGCAACTTTTAGGATTGAGTTTAGTTGTCAACCTTTTTCCCCTTTTGATGATGGGCGGCATGATGGGTTGGCTAGGTATGGCATTGACGACTTCGAGCTCGGTGGTTTTTGTTATTGCCTTTGGGATTGTAGTCGATGATACCATACACTTTTTGTCGCGCTACCGCCAAGAAATTGACTTAGGCGCTTCTCCCGAAACGGCCCTCAAAACCAGTCTCGAAGAAACAGGTCAAGCGATGCTGATGACCTCCCTATTTATCGCGGCGGGCTTTGGAGTAATGATGAGTTCTGAGTTTGGTGGGATATTTAGTACGGGCTTTCTTACGGTTTTGGCATTGGTTTGGGCCTTATTGGCAGACCTGCTTTTATTGCCCGTTCTGCTCCGCAGAACGCTTAAACAAACTCCGCCCGAACCTTTGGACGACTAAGCCGGTAAAGAATCCAAGACCATAAGGCCGCCATCGCGAGCATCATAAGTCCAGCGAAGGCTCGAATCCCTATTTGGAAACCATTCACAATATCATCTGTTTGGCCAATTTCGGCCAAATCATTGAACATGATGCTATAAAATATCTGCTGAAAAATTCCTAGCCCAATCGTCCCCAGCAATATTACCACAAACACTGCGAGACTCGCCATCCAGGCCCATTTTAACCGCTTCCAAAGCCCAAAACCCACTACGATTTGCAGCAGATTGCCAAGCATAAAAAAGCCT
>JBCAWW010000561.1:0-4350 GCA_038534415.1 Bacteroidota bacterium
ATGTTTACCATCGCTGATACTGCCTTAGGAGGTGTCTGGGCCAATGTCTTTCGCTTTCTCACCATCGGTCTCTCGATCTATCTTACGATCAAAATGCGTAAACCCATATCAGTCAATCGTCGTAATCTTTGGTGGCAAACTAGTGAGAGTAAGTCCTGAGTATAAAGAGCTGATTATGAGGAGTATGTCAGGATTTTTGTCACAACCTAATTACCTTAAGTCTCCTACTAAATACTAAATACTAAATACTGCCTACTTAATACCTATGAGTGTACGCGATTTCATCGAAGGCCAAGACAAAGATCGTCGCGATCTGATGCGCTATTTGCATCAAATGTTTAGTGAAGAGATGGGCTTGGTATCAAAAATCCGCTACAAAGTCCCTTTTTACTATAATCGCTCCTGGATTTGCTACCTCAATCCCAGCAAGAAGGTGGGCATCGAATTGGTGTTTCTTCGCGGCAATGAGCTTTCCAATGTGCAAGGGATTTTGGAGGCCAGAGGCCGCAAGCAGGTGAGGGGAATACTGCTCGAAAAGCTAGCAGATTTACCTCAAGATGCCATTCGCGAAATCATGCATGAAGCCATTATCCTAGACGAAACCGTCAAGTATGCCTCTAAACGAAAAGGAAAATAATGGCTGGTTCTACTGCCCTCAAAGCATATTGCCAGCGTATCACTCCCTTGAGCGAGGAGGAGCTTAGACTCATTGATCAACATTTTGAACGCCTAGAGATTGCGCGGCGTCATTATCTGCTGGAGATCGACCAATCATGTGATTTTATTGCCTTTATTGAGCAAGGAGCGATCCGGCATCTTCATCTCAAAGATGGGGACGAGATCAGTTGCGACTTTTCTTTTGAAAACTGTTTTATCACTGATTTTGCCAGTTTCAATAAGGGGAAAATTACAAATACAGGCTTTCAAGCCATGGAAAAAAGCATTGTTTGGAGGATCCGCCGTCCTGCCCTATTGGCGCTTTATGACCAGGCACCGGCATTTCAGACGATTGCTAGGGTCGCCAGTGAGGAGGTTGCCCAAAAAGCCTCTGATATTGCCCGCTCTTTAGGATCAGACCGCCCCGCGGAACGCTACCAAAAGCTGCTCAAAACGCAGCCGGAATTGTTTCAACGTATCCCACAGCGTTATATCGCAGATTTTCTTGGGATTAGCCCTGAAAGCTTGAGTCGGATTCGCAAGCGGCTGAGTGGGAGGTAGATAAGTAGATAGTATTTAGTAGCCAGACAGATAGTCCGGGGGACTAGTAATATGCGAATTCTGAAAGTCTTTATACTAAATACTCACAGTCTCTATACTTAATCAGAAACTCTTAACTTAAAATCCAGTCGAGAATCTGTCAGTACCCTCAAAAAGAATATCGTCATGAAATTGATTTTTGTTGTCGGACCCCCTGCCTCGGGTAAAATGACAGTAGGGGCGGCTTTGGCGGAGCGTTGTGGCCTCAAACTCTTTCACAATCATATGTCGATAGAGTTGGTACGGCACTTTTTTGACTTTGGCGATGCTGGATTTTCAGACTTAGACCAAAAAATCCGTTGGTCGATTTTTGAGGCAGTAGCAGGGAGTGATTTGCCAGGTTTGATCTTTACCCTCGTCTGGGCGTTCGACGAAGTCGAAGACCATGAATATGTGGCCGAAATAACAGAAATCTTTGCCAAAAAAGGAGCTGAGGTCTACTACGTAGAATTGGTATGCAGCCTAGAGCAACGCCTATTTCGCAATAAGCAGCCTAGCCGTCTCGCTGCCAAAGCCTCTAAGCGCGATGTGAAACGTTCGGAAGAAGTCCTCCTCAAACAAGAAAAAAAATACCGGATGAATAGCTTAGCGGGTGAGATCAAATTGCCAAACTATATGATATTGGATAACACCAATCTCTCCCCCGAAGAAGCGGCGAAACGTATTCAGGAGGCCTTTTCCATATAGCGTTGGAGCTGTTTGGCGGTGCGTTTTTGGAGTTGCTTTTTAAAATAGCCTGTACCGCCTAGCAACCAGCCTTGAAATCCTAGCGCCTGCTTTGCCCACTTCCGTACGGGAAAACGGTCGATGTGGCGAAAGATTTTACCGTCTTTGAAGATAAAACTCGCTTCGATCACATTGTGAACTTTACGCTTTTTAGGGCCAAAGGAGTAAGTCGCTTCCCAGTGAGCTGACCCATTTTGATCATTGGCTTTGACATTGGAAAACTCTACATAAAGATCCTGTCCATTTTTGAGCAGCATCTCCCACATTTTGCGGACCTGATCGGCTTGGAGTTCGCCGAAGGCAGGATCATGAAAAACTGCTTCTTCATGATAGCAAGCGGCCATGGTCGCAGCATCGCGCTTGGTGAAGGCAGTATAAAAAGTGTTGATTAGGTCTTCCATTTTATTTTTCCATTTGAGTGCCTAGCATGACTTTCCAAGGACGAACCTCCCATTTGGTGATCAAGCCTTGCTGAACGTAAGGATCATTTTTGGCAAAATCAATGGCTACTTGCTCATCGACTCCGCGAAACAATAATACGGCTTTATCGGCAGGATTTTCTAAAGCGCCTCCCAGCAATAGCCGACCAGCATCAACTGCATTTTGAGCATGCATCAAATGGGTAGCTCGGAAAGGAGTCCGTTTTTCTACGAAAGCATCTACTGTTTCATAGAAGAGGATAAAGTATTTCATGTATTCAGGCTAAAAGTAGGATTGAAAATCAGACCTAAGATATTGCCCCAAGGGTCTTTGACTGAAGCCACTAATAAAGGCCCTCCCACGCCATGAGGCGCTTCGTGTTCCTCGGCCCCTAGGTCCAAAAGGTGGGCATAAACTGTTTCTATATCTTCGACTCCCCAATAGACAAAAACACTGTCTTTTTTGTTAGCTGCGGGGACTTCTGAGGGCTGCAAACCTAGCTCAAAACCTCCGACATTGAAGCCAACATAAAAATCTTCATCGAAATAAGGCGCAACTTTAAAGGCTTGAGTATACCACGCTTTGGCTGCCTTGAGGTGGCTGACTTGATAGGCCGCGGTACGTAGTCCTAAAAAGGGGGAATTGTTATTGGTAGGGTCCATGATTTTGCCGTATTAATAGGTGTTTAATACATCGTATTGGGATTTTGAGAGCTTTCTGGAATTTGTTGAATCGCATCCCAATGCTCGCAAATTTTACCCTTGTCATCAAAGCGAAAAAAATCCATCGTTACATATTGGTCATTACCTGGCCAAGTTTGATGAGTATGAAGGGCAACCAAGTCTCCCTCCCCAATACAACGAACAAAGGCGATAGATTTTTCGGGATACTCACGCTGCATTCGCTCAAAATAATGGATAAATCCATCTAGTCCATCGGCTACATCTGGATTGTGTTGGATGTACGCATCGCCCACATAGTTTGCCACGGCTAGGCGCGGATTGCCTTCGTAAGCCATTTTATAAAAAGCGATGGCATTGGCTTTGTTTTGTTCGAGATCCATATAAGCTAGCTGTTATGACTGAAGTCTCAAACTAAGGAGATCGAGGCAAAAATCCATGTTTGAACTGGAAGTTTTAGCTTTGCCAAGAAGCTGCGAAAAACAATCCCAAAACGATTTCAGTTTATAGGTTTTACCCAAGTTTTAGACCTTTCACACTATGATCAGGTATTGTTTACTTATCCTACTTTCCAGTTTCATGACACAGTCCACAAACAATTTGAAAATCGATTTTGGGAAGGATAAATCTGGTCAAAGTTGGCGAGTCATCAATGATGGCGTAATGGGGGGACTCTCCCAAGCCCAAGCACGCTTGACGGGCAATAGCGTTTTGTATCGAGGCGAGATATCCTTAGACAATAATGGGGGATTTTCTTCCTTTCGGAGTCCGTATGCTCGCTTTGATTTCTCTGATTTTGAGACGGTTACGATCCGTTTCAAGAGTCAAGGACCCACTTTTGGATTCACGCTAGAGACCAGTTCTTACTTCTATCAGCCCTACTACAAAGCGGTCCTTCAAAGCGAAAGCAAAGATTGGCAGACTCTCACCGTCAAGCTTACAGACTTCAAGCAATATCAATTAGGTCGCCCCTCCGGGGAACGTTTAGCCGCTGCTTACTTATCCAAAATCATCCGGATTGGTTTTATCAATCATGACAAAGTGGCCAAGCCTTTTGAATTGGAGATCGACTATATTCTGTTTGAGTGAATAGCTGACTGAAGCCCAATTGAATCGTATTAGCGTTCCGCGAAGCGGCAAACCCCAAAGACAATAATAGGGCAGAGGTGCTTTTGGCAGAATCACTTAAGTCAATCATTTTGGGTTTTGAAAAAAATAAGGGACAAGTAACTGATACTTGCCCCTTTGAACTTTTAAGGCCACTTGC
>JBCAWW010000562.1:0-4349 GCA_038534415.1 Bacteroidota bacterium
TCTCAAACGCAAAGAATAAGCCTGAAATTGAAGATATTTTTGCCAAGCCACGTCTAATTCCGTAGCATCCTTACTTTTATCGAAGGCTTTTTTGTGGGAAGAGGCAAGCCCACTGATTGAGGACAACATTGAGCCAGGACTGAAGAGAAAATCTTCCTTTGAATCTAGGCCTTCAAAAAATGTATTATCAGGACTAGGCTGATTGACTTCAATGGCACGTTGGTACAACTGTTTGGCCTTGTTATAATGCCCAGCCTCATACTCTACCTTGCCCCAAGCATTGAGAATGGTCACTTGACCAGGATGATAATCGAGTCCCTTTTGGGCGAGTATGTAGGAAGCCTGTGAGAAATAATCACTAGCAGAAGTGTAGTCCTTTTTTTGGAAAAAAGTCCAAGCTACTTCTCCCAAAATGTAGGCTTTAGGCTGCACATCTGGTATTTCACGGACGAGATTGATGGCTTCGCGATAGTAATATAGGGCAGAGTCGTATTGTTGGGCTGATCGTAGGGCATTGCCATAGGTTTTATGATACTCATAGGTTAGCTCAATCGGAGGATTGGGGACCTTTTGGTAGAGAAGCTGGGCCGTTTTGACCACTTTTAAGGCTGAGTCTGCCTTTTCTTCGGAGACCAAGATATTGGCCAAATTACAATAGGTATTGATGAGGAGGACATAAGCGCTATCTGCTTTGAGCGCGCTTTGGAGGGCTGCATTGATATGATATTTAGCCGCCGGTACTTCCCATATGGAGTAATATCCTACACCGAGATTTTTTTGGAGCAAGGAATTCGATTCATGCTCTTTGGAGCTCTGAGGTTCTCCTAGAGATTTGATCATCTCCCAAGCTTTTTCATAGTAAACCAATGAAAGCTCATAATTTCCGGCTCCTCCATAAGTAGAAGCTAGGTTGCTGAAATTTTCGGCGAGATTACGAGCATCATATAATTGGGGGGCTTCTTGAAAGCGTAAACTATCGATTATCGCTTCTCTGTGAAAATAACTGAGGGCAGAGTCATAATCACTTACTTCGTGAAAGGTGTAAGCTAAATAGTTACAGGCCTCGGCCACCATCTTATGATTAGGCGCAAGCGTTCGCTGCCAATTTTGATACGCTAGCCGATAATGGTCGATGGCTTGATAGAGATCTCTTTCACCATAGTAACACCAATCTCCCCTCACAAAATAGAGCATACCTCGCTCTGCTTCCTCTTCATTGACTTTGGCTTCCAGCAAACTCAATAGGCTATCTGCCTTGCCAAATTTTTGGGTATCGATTAGATAATTAATCTGATCTATCTGAGTCGAATCAGAAAGCGTGATCTCAGTAAGATGTGCAGTATTGGCAGTATTAGCGTTCTTGGAACAAGAAAACAAATAAATGCCTAGGTAGATCAAAAGAATGAACCTACACCACCTGGCAAAACCAGATAAAAGAGTATTAAACATGGTCAATAGGGCTTTTCCTTAAATGAAATATAGGAATATTTCCCTATTTGAGCATGTCAGCACACAAAGATTATCTTTTCTTAATATAGGGTCTTTCTATCTACTCCACTTCCTTAATTGATCAATAATTTGATAATCTTGTTCATTTTTGATCAAGGCCCCTTCAAAAGGCGGTAATTTGTCTTTGAGGTTGACATCCTCTAGCTCTTTGAGACTGATACGCTCCAGTATGATCAACTTGAGCCAATCGAGCAGCTCGCTGGTAGAGGGTTTTTTCTTCAGGCCTTTAATGTTGCGGATGTCATAAAACACTTTCAGTGAACGCTGCAGTAGCTCCTCACTCAGATTAGGGAAGTGTACATCTACAATGCGCTTCATCGTTGCAGCTTCCGGAAACTGGATATAGTGAAAGAAGCAACGCCTCAAAAAGGCATCAGGTAGCTCTTTTTCATTATTGGAAGTGATGATGACGATGGGGCGACTCTTGGCGACAATGGTCTTTTGCAGTTCATAGCAGTAAAATTCCATCTTATCTAATTCCAGCAATAGGTCATTGGGAAACTCGATATCTGCTTTGTCAATCTCATCGATTAGGAGTACGACCTGATCTTCGGCCTCAAAAGCTTCCCAAAGCTTCCCCTTCTTGATATAGTTGCCGATATCATGGACGTTTTCCGATCCTAATTGTGAATCTCTCAAACGCGAGACCGCATCATATTCATAGAGGCCTTGCTGGGCGATGGTCGTAGACTTGATATGCCAGCTTATCAGGGGCTTGTTGAGAGATTGGGCGATCTCTTGCGCGAGCATGGTCTTACCAGTACCAGGTTCTCCCTTTACAATCAGCGGTTTTTGCAAGTGTATCGCGGCATTAACGGCAATTTGCAAGGCTTTAGTAGCTACATATTGGTCCGTTCCCTGAAATTTAGACATAGAGTATTTGATATTTTTTGATCTGGTCGCCTAGATTGGCCCGATTTTCGCAATAAAAATAATGAATCTCTAGCAGATTACGATCTGTTAACAAAAAGAGAAAAATCTTACATCCCGATCTCCCCGATCTGGATCATTATTCCGATATTTTTCAGGGGTCAGCCACTGCTGTGCCCCAATTTTCCTGCATTTTCCCACCGAATATTACTTCGTGTGCGGGAATTATCCCTTTTTGTGCTAATTTGATGTTGTCTAAAGAAAGCTACGCTTTCGGAGGACATCCTAAATGCTACGTAATCCATAGATAGCCCCTGCTTAAAATCCAGTGGTTATCGCTTAGAAACAGTCTTAGGCGCAGATTAATCTGCGCCTTTTTTTTATCTCCCTGTCACAAATGACTTTTTCATTCGTCCTGTGCCAAAAGCTTATGCACAGGATTAAGAAAATGCATCGTTTCACTTCCTTAGGACTAATAATGTTTGTCCTGCTCCACCTCTTCAACCATATGCTCGCTTGGGGAGGGATCGCCCTGCACCAATCTTTTATGGATGCTTTTCGCATCCTTTATCGCCACCCACTTGGGGAAAGTATCCTCTTTTCACTCATTATCGCTCAAATAATCAGTGGCATCTCGCAAATCAAGCAAATCCCCAAGGCAGCTCGTCAACAAAATCGATTGCAGATATATTCGGGGCTTTACCTTTTGTTTTTTCTGCTTGCTCATACTTCCGCCGTACAGATCGGACGATACATCTCAGCGCTTGACACCAATTTTTATTTTGCCTCCATCGTATTGTTAGACCAAAGTTCACGTCTCTTCTTTATTCCTTATTATACTTTGGGCATTTTAGCCTTCTTTGCCCATATAGGCACCGGTCTCAGATGGTATCTGCCGCAGCAATACCAAAAACCTTTGGTTTGGGGCTTATTGGGGCTGGGTTTAATCGTTGCCTTGAGTATTATTGCCTTGTTTTCAGGCTGGGTGTATGACGTTCCGCGACTAGCGGAATACGAAAAAAGCTTGCTCTTTTAATGGAAGAGAATTATCAATATCGACCTTTGCTACTCCATATTGCCTACAATATGTTAGGTAGCATGGCCAGTGCAGAAGATGTCGTCCAAGAGGTTTTGGTGGATTTTCTAGACCGAGATCACTCTCAGATCAAATCGCCCAAATCGTATCTCGCTCGCATGGTTAGCAATCGTAGCATAGACCTTTTGCGGCAACTACAAAGAGAACGCGCGCACTATACCGGCCCTTGGTTGCCTGAGCCTGTGATTGAACCAGCTTGGGAGCCAGAGCAGCAAACATTTTCTTTGGCGGTGCTCCATCTTATGGAACGCTTATCCCCCACCGAACGAGCTGTATATGTGCTCCGTGAATGTTTTGATTGGGATTATGATACGATCGGAGATTTGGTGCAGAAGCGTTCGGCTAACTGCCGGCAACTCCTAAAACGCGCCAAAGAAAAGCTCCAGCAAGCCCACCACATCCAAGCGATTAAGCCTTCGCAAATGCAGCTATTGAGCCAGGCTTTTATCAGCGCGAGTCAGGAAGCCAATTTTGAGCCCCTTAAAGAGCTATTCGCCGCCGATATCAATATGCTCAGCGATGGGGGTGGCAAGGTCATCGCAGCGCTAAAGCCGATCCAAGGCCCAGAGCATTGCATACGCTTTTTACAAGGCATCCAAAAACAGCTCTCGACAGAGCTACGCTGGGAGGTGAAAATTATCCAAGGTGATTGGACATTGTTGATTTGGGAGGGGCAAAAACTCAGGTCCGCATTACTCCTAGTCTGGAAATCAGGGCAGATTTTCAGGCTCTTTTCATACCTCAATCCCGATAAACTGACGCGCTTACAGCGGCAAATACAGTCAGTCCAAAGTGAGTAAAACGCTCCTCTAAGCTTGGGCCCAGAGTCCAATACTCCTTGTGGGGTGAGTGTGAGTCAACGCTAGCGGGCTTG
>JBCAWW010000563.1:0-4348 GCA_038534415.1 Bacteroidota bacterium
ATGAGCTATCATTTTGTATTAGAGGCAGCCTCTCTGATCAAGCAGCATCTCAAACGTACTGGACAAGAGCAATACTATATCCTTGATAAGGAATCTGCGAGCTATCTTAAATTCCTCAAATTTGTTTGGACGACCTTCAGCAAGCAGTCTGAGATCAACCTGGCTTTTGGTAAGCCGATGGATGTCTTTGGCAATTTTGTGGATGAAGAAGGCCGTAGTATGGACCCTTACGGGCGAGAAGTAGATATCAAGGCATACTTTGAAGTAGACGGAGAAGTCACGGAAGACAAACAGCGAGATGGCGTTTATACCAAAATGTTGGGCGAAAAAATCTCCGAACGCTTTCATGTGGAAAATCGAGTATTTTCCAGCCATTTGGTAGCCTATGTTGGCTTTGAAATGTTTAGAAAGCGTTTTCCCAATCTGGATCTATATGGTATTCTCAGACTACTAGAAGAAGAAAGACGCCTCAAGCGTACGGAGTTTTTTGATAATGTGGAGCGGGTGCTCAATCGCCTACGCGAACTCGTAGCGCAAGACAAGGTCCATCTCGCTGGCCATATGAACAATGATGTGCCACATATCATCGAACATGGTATCTCCAACTTAGGTCTTTATCACGCCAAACGTCCTCTTAGCTTGGTGGATCATGAGACTATCCAGACCGAGGATATGAACCTCCTATATTTTTATCACAATCGACTCGAAGGATATGAGCTTGCCTCCTACGTCCAATAAAAAAGTAGGCGTGATTGGTGCCGGTAGCTTTGGTACTACGGTAGCCAATCTATTGGCCCAAAACCAGTCCGTCTTACTCTATGACCATAGCGCCGAAAAACTAGCAGAGCTAGCGCAAAATCGCCGTTTCAAAGATTATGAGATGGCCGAAAATATCGAGTATACCAACGATCTCGAAAGACTCACTTCCGAATGTCGCTTGATATTTCCGGTGATACCCTCTCAGTTTTTTAGAGCCTTATTGGCAGATTTGGGCCCTTATTTGACACCCGGACACTCCCTGATTCATGCTATCAAGGGTTTGGATGTACGTTTGCCAGAGGGAGAGACCCTGCAATCGGTAGGGAGCCTTAGTCGGAACCAGGTCAAGACCATGAGTGAGTTGATCCGTTCTGAAACCATGGTTGCACGTGTAGGTTGTGTGGCGGGGCCAAATCTCGCTGGCGAGATTGCCGAAGGGATGCCCGCCGCCACGGTGGTCGCTAGCCCTTTTGATCAGGTGATCAGCGAAGGCAAGGCGGCTTTGCGTAGTTCGCGTTTTCGGGTACATGCGAGTCAAGACATCTTAGGCATTGAATTGGCGGGCGTGCTAAAAAATGTTATGGCGATTGCCTCGGGTATCCTCGGAGGCCTTGGCTATGGGGACAATACTCGTGCTTTGTTGATTACGCGAGGCTTAGCAGAAATGGCCATTATAGGTAAGAAATTGGGGGCAGATCCGAGAGCTTTTTTAGGTTTGGCTGGGGTAGGGGACTTGGTCGCTACTTGTTATAGCCCTCGTAGCCGCAACTATACCGTTGGTTATCGCCTTGCCAAAGGCGAGACCTTAGACGAGATCACTGCCTCAATGGAAGAAGTGGCCGAAGGGGTCAAAACAGTCTGTATCGTCAAAGCTTTGGCCAGTCACTACCGTATTTCAGCCCCAATATCACAGGCCTTGTTCCGGACGCTTTTTGATGGGATGGAGATTGAGCGTGGGATGCGACTGTTGATGGAATTTCCTTTTTCGGAGGATGTCGACTACATCTAGGGTTAGGGCTGTAATATATTACGTAATTTCGGATTTTATTATTATTGGCAATACTGCAACTTGCTTGCAAATCTTATAAACGCTTAAGGCCGATAATGAAAAAATTGCTTTTAACTTTACTAGCCCTGCCTCTTGTCCTTACCTCTTGTGTTGAGGATCTACTCGACGTTACTTTTGATTATCCAATTAGTGCTGGCTTTACCATGTCCGATGAGGTAGAAGCTAATACGCTGACGATGATCGAATCCGATGTGATCGAAGTTGATCTAGTTGATGAACTCTCTGATCGTAATTTGAATGGTATCTCTTCCGTAAAATTGAAGTCTCTCGAAGTCAAATTGGGAGAAGATGCGACTATCGACTGGTCTATCCTAAAAAGCTTAGAGCTTAAGATGGTCCTTGATGGCGAAACCTTTAAAATGGCCAGCTTTGGTGCAAACAGCACGATCGACGGAGACAAGATCAATCTTGAAGTGAGCGCCGATGAAATCCGATTAGAAGAGTTTTTGGAGCGCGAAACGGTTCAAGTTCGTCTCTTTATCGAAACCAATGAAAGCATCACTACCGAGGTACCGCTCGAAGCGACTGCTGTAATATCGATTACTGCCTCTCCTATAGAATAGTTTCCCTAAACTTTGCAATATTAGGAGGCTCTTTGGAGCCTCCTTTTTTTATGTAACTTCGCATCATGAAGGTGCAGTATTTTCAAGATTTTATGCCCGGTAATGTTTGCTTTGGTTGTGGCGCAGACAATACGGAAGGGCTACAGATCAAAAGTTATTGGGAAGGCGAAGAAGCCGTCTGTATTTGGGAGTCGGAAGAAAAATATCACGGCTGGCCCAAGATCCTAAATGGAGGGATTCTTGCTACTTTGATTGATTGCCATTGTATGGGTACGGCTATGGCGGCGGCTTGCAAGCTTGAAAATAGAGCGCTAGGTACTTTTCCATACTACCGCTATGCGACAGGTACCATCAATGTGCGTTATCTCAAGCCTACCTCAAATGTCAAGGCAATCGAATTGCGCACAATGGTCAAAGAAATCAAGGGCCGCAAGGTGGTCATGCAATGTGATACGTTTTCCGAAGGGATAAAAACTGCTACCTCTGAAGTCATCGCTATTAGAGTCGCCGACGAAAGCGAATCTTATGCCCACAATCCCTTCCTTCAGTCATAATAAGATCTAGATGCTCAAAGCAAATAACATATTTAAGTCTTACGGAAAGTTGCCCGTGCTAAAAGGGGTAAGCCTCGAACTAGAAGCTGGTGAAGTGGTCGCTTTAGTCGGGACAAGTGGGGCCGGCAAAAGTACGCTCTTACAGATATTGGGTACACTCGACACGGTCGATCAAGGTGAAGTGTTTTTTAAAGGTAAGGAAGTAACCCGCTACTCGGAACGCAACCAAGCAGCCTTTCGCAATCAAAATTTGGGCTTTGTGTTTCAGTTTCACCACCTACTGCCGGAGTTTAGCGCGTTAGAAAATGTGAGCATTCCGGCCATGATTCATGGCAATAAGCCCCAAGCAAAAGTGTATGAAGAGGCGACAGCCCTCCTAGAGCGTTTGGGCTTAGGGGATCGAATCAAACACAGACCTTCGGAGCTTTCGGGCGGTGAGCAGCAGCGTGTTTCTATGGCGCGAGCCTTGATCAATAGTCCTGATTTGATTCTCGCTGATGAACCTACGGGTAACTTAGATTCGGCTAATTCAGAGGCGATGTATGATCTGATACGAGAGCTTACGGCTGATACGGGCGTAGCCTTTTTGATCGCCACTCATAACCTAGATTTAGCGGCCAAAGCAGATCGAGTCCTGACAATTAAGGATGGTCTATTGGTAGATTAGTTTTTATCGTTCCGCGTCGCGGAACGCTTATAAAAAAAACGCTGACCTGATGATTGATCAAGTCAGCGTTTTGTGAAATCTAAAATCAGCTTATGATTTGGAGCGGTGTATGATGATGGTGTCTTTGATGAGGCGATCCATCGGGAAGACTACATATTTTTCACCAGTATCAATCGAAAAGGACACTTTGTCCATCCGGACAATCTTCCCTATATGCCCATCTAGCTCTACGGTTTGCCCTATTTGGTAGCTACCACGGCTGTAATAAGCGCCTAGCATACTCCCGAGCACGTTGCGCGCAGCGTAACCATAAGCCACGGCAAATGCCAGCATAATGCCGCCAAGGATGATTATCGCGTTTTGGCGGATCATAGCGGTATCAATATGTGCTTGATCTAAAGCTGTTACTGATACGACCAACATAATCAGGATAAATACCACTCCACCAATAAAGCGGTAAGCAGGAATCCCAAAAGACTGTGCCGCATTACTCACCAATTGTTTGATCGAATCAGCCAGATAAAAGCCAACGGCTAAGATCACGAGGGCGGTCAATAGATTAGGGATGTAGCTGATCAAAGCGCCAATTTGCTCAGATAGCAGATCCATACCCAATATCTCGCTCGAAGAAAGCAGGGTAATAAATATCAAGGTCCAGTAAATAGACTTCTCGATGATGATGACTGGACGGATGGTCAGGTTTGCTTCTCTGAAGCTTTCGGTATCATTGAGTTTA
>JBCAWW010000564.1:0-4348 GCA_038534415.1 Bacteroidota bacterium
GAGAGCCTTGTGGTTGTTGGCCCGCCTCACTAAAAATGGCAACACCTATATCAAAGAAGCCTTAGTGAGGCGGGCCAACAACCACAAGGCTCTCGCTCTTTGAGGAGCGGTCCCTTGCTGCCAAGTGTCGCTAAGGGCAGGCTCTGCAGATTGCCCCATTTGAGCCAATCTTAGCCAGGCTTTTGTTCGAGTTGCGAGGTTGGGGCTTGCTAAGGCATTGACCGCTCCTTGCGGACTGCTATAATCCGGGCTTTCAAACTGATAAGGATGTGCTTTTGGGGCAAGTCTATAAATACGTCCCTGCCGAAAGTCTCCCATATGGTTGCCTCCGACTCCGGGGTCATACCAATCCGCCACGAAGACTGAACCATCGGGCGCGACACAGATATCTGCTGGGCGAAACCATTTGTCATTGCTACTCTCCAAGAGGGGAATCATTGCTGCTTTATAACCTGCCCCATCTGCCTCAAAAGGATAAGCACGCAATACCCGGGGACCTGCATCGGTATGTAGGGGCGCATGCTGAACGTTCTCCGCTAGGAGTTCTCCCTCGTAAAAGGCAATCCCCGTAGGAGAGCCGGCTCCTGTTGGTAATAGATTGGGCACTACTCCCGGATCATTTTGGTGCCAATGCATTTCGTGGCCTTGATCGCTCATTCCGGTCCGGTAGGACAACCATCCGGCTCCTGTCATCTCATCTTTATAGCCATAGTTGCCATATTCCATGACGTAATTGATTCTTACCCCTCTATGGCCATCGTCATCATTGTCGGATTGCCAGAGATTGCCATATGAATCAAGGCAAACTTCATAATTGTTGCGAAAATTATGGGCCAATACTTCGGTCTGGCTACCGTCTAAGTTGCTGCGGTAGATCATCCCCTGTTGAAAACTACTTTGGTTTACATCAAGTATTTCGCCACTGCCTTTGTCATATAGTACTTCTCCATTGGGGCCTTTAAGGGTTTGGCCCGCATTGCCGTGGTTGAAGTATAATCGGCCGTCTGGCCCAAAGACAAAAGCATGCATGCCATGATCGTTTTGCTCTCCTTGGATACCAGTAAACATCGCCTCCTTTTGTTCGGGTATATCATCGCCATCCGAGTCGGTGAAAACCCATACATTGGGACTACATGAGACAATCACCTTATCATCAATGACCGCAATACCCAAAGCCGCGTCAATATCTCTGCCCTGATAAAACACCTTCTGCTTATCCGCTTTACCATCTTGATTGGTGTCCTCAAGGATCAAAATCCTGTCTCCTTCTTCTCTGATCGGATTGACGGGATTGAAGAAGTTGCGATAGTTTTGTGCCTCAATCACCCATACTCTTCCCCTATCATCAATGTCCATATTAGTGGGGTTGAAAAGCATCGGTTCGCCAGCAAACAAGCTGACTTCTAGCTCATTGCTTGCCTTGAGACCTAAGAGCGCATGTTGCAATTCTCTTTGTTGGGTTTCGGAGAGATTGTTGGTGGCGTCAAAGGAAGGATTGCATGCAAATAAAAAAATAAGGGCGGAAAGGAGCAGGTTTTGAATGCGAGGAATTAGGTACATGTCCAGTTGTTTGTGCTCTATAATTTGCGGAAAAAAGATGTTTTTTGATAGAGGACAGCGGATTTTTTGTGGAATTTCGAGTGTAAACTGCTCGTAAAGGAGAAGCAACTAATCTACTGCTATGAAAACTCCTTCCTTAATCGTAGGCTTGGCAATTTGTATTTGTTTGGGCACGGGCATGATGCTATTGCCCAATAGTGTCAATTCACATCCTATCGTAGAACGAATTCAGCAAAAATTGGCTGACTATCAGCATCGTTATGCTACCGAAAAGATTTATTGTCATACTGACCGGACTTTGTATAGTCCCGGGGATATCCTTTGGTTTAGTGTGTATGTGGATCGGGTAGGGGAGAACACGGAGCAGCTGATGAGTCAAAAGGCTATGGTAGAACTGCTCGATCCCAAAGGACAGCTAATCCAAAAAAAGGTCGTGGCTTTGCAAAATGGGAGAGGGAAGGGGGATTTTCCTTTTTCAGCTTCGCTGAACGGTGGCCAATATCAGCTGAGAGCCTATACCAATGTGCAAAAAAACTACGGGGATCGGGATGTGTTTACTAAGGACATCCAATTGCAAAAAGTAGTGCTGCCGAGGGTATTGATGAAGCTTGATTTTGCCCAAGAATCTTATGGTCCAGGACAAAGCGTAGAAGCTGAATTTACGCTCAAAAACCTGTCAAATGAAAGCCTGGTGCGCTATCCTATCGAAGCAGAATGGAAGATAAAAGGCAAGTTGTGGCAAAAACAAGCAGTTGATACTGATAAGGAAGGCAAAGCTTGGTTGGTGCAAAGCCTTCCCAAAGATTTGGATACCCGAGATGTTTCCCTAAGCCTCAGACTTGAATATCAAGAATTGACCGAATCCATGTTTCGCTCTGTTCCTATCGAGTTAGGGGATATTGATTTACAATTTTTGCCAGAGGGCGGAGAACTCATCAGCGATGCCAAAGGAGTGCTGGCCTTTAAGGCGATTAATGAATTTGGAAAAGGAACTGATGTAGCGGGCTACATTTATAATCAGAAAGGAATTGTCGTAGATAGTTTTCGCAGCGCTCATATGGGCATGGGGCGGCTTAGTTTTCTGGCAAAGGCATCCGAAAACTATTATGCGCGGATTCATGAGCCCTATGAAGTCAAGCAGCTCTTTGACCTTCCTCGCGCTAAAGGGAACGCCTTTAGATTAGCGCTCCATAAACAAAGCAAGGACCAATTGCATTTTCGGATTTATCATCCTAAGGGCGGTAAGGTTTTGCTAATGAGCCAACAAGGGCAAAGTCTTAATAAAGTATATGAGGTGGATTGCCGTAAAGGTGAGAACCGTTATGTGGTTTCCAGTGATGAGTATCAGCAAGGGATTGTAAGCTTCGTTTTGGCAGAGGAAGATGGGGTTTCCGTCTCGGAACGCTTAGTCTTTGTCAAGCCAGAAGGGCAACTTTCAGTTGAGATAGAGACCGATAAAGAGCGCTATTTGCCTAGAGAGGAAGTGAAATTAAAACTAGCAGTAAAAGACGAGGCAGGAAAGCCAGTACAGGCTAGCCTCTCCCTGGCAGTAGTAGATGAGCAAAATCTGAGCTTTGCTGACGACAAACAAGCCAACCTATTGGCGCAGATGTTGCTCAATGGCGAACTCAAAGGAAAGGTAGAAGAACCTAATTATTACTTTGATAAAGAGGAAGAGGATGCGATAGCCCATCTTGATATATTGATGTTGACGCAAGGTTGGAGGCGTTTTGATTGGAATCAAATGCTGGAAACTGATGCACAGCGCCCTAAGGATTTTGCGGACTTTGACGGCATGCCAGCGCTAGAAGGCCAATTAGTCGATCAAAATGGGCTTCCTCAAGCGCACACTTATCTCTCTATCCTAAAAACAGATAGTGATCCTAAAGTATACAGTATCAAAACAGATTCATTGGGATACTTTAGCTGTCCTAGCATGGCCTATGGAGCCTATACTTTTCAATTGCCGGCCAGCCCAATTGAGATATTGCCTACCAAAATTCGTTGGAATCAAAGTAGCGCTCCCTATGTCAGGGGCGGTGGCTATTATCCTCGGTATTATACAGTCCCAAGCCGAACCTATAACAATCCAGACCCTACAGCACCTACATCCTTGCCATTGCCCCTGAGCCCTACGGCTGCTCAACTAAATCAGCCAATAGAGGTTGATGCGCCATTGGCGGAGGAAGATTTTATCGATGAATCTCCAACAACTGAAGAAATCGCTTCCCTGGATGAAGTGGTGGTGGTTGGATATGCATCGACCAGTCAAAAGAGTATCACTTCCTCCATCGAAATTACTCGGACTGAGTCTATCCGAGCTGCGGAAATCAATCAGTCGCTCCAAGGGGCCATAAGCGGCGTCCAAGTCATACCAAACTCTGGACCTGGTGCTTCTTCCCAGATTTTGATTAGAGGTAGTAGCTCTGCGGCCTATCAAAACCCTTTGATCGTAGTAGATGGAGTAGTTATGAGCTCACCGCCTAGTGCTGGCCTTAGTGGCAATGAAGGGATGAATGCATTAGGAATGCTCGACCCCAATGATATTTCCGATATCTCTATCCTGAAAGGGAGCGGCGCTCAGGCCATCTACGGGAGCCGTGCGAGCAATGGGGTGATCTTGATTAATACGAAATCTGGCGTTCGGCAGAGCCGAAAAATCAAAAAACCTCAATATCGTCGCCATCGACTCCAACCCTATTTGTTTCAGGATCCAGAGCGGCCAAGTATCGCGAGTGTGTTTTATAGCCCCAAGTACAAAAGCTTAGAAACTAGCGTCAGAAATGAT
>JBCAWW010000565.1:0-4330 GCA_038534415.1 Bacteroidota bacterium
ATTTCATTTGTGCGGAATGACACTGAAGTTTTTTTGTCCAAAGTCCTAGAAAAAAGCTGTTATACTGGATCCCGATTTCTAGATCGGGAGAAACATGAGTATTATCCTCATATTTCAGGTATGACGCTCAATTTTTGTCCGTCTGATTCGATCAATTGGTCTGGTAAAGTACGCACAAACCTAGGTCCGATACAGAAGATGGAGAGAAGCGTTCTGCGAAGCAGTAAAGCACCATAAATTAGCGCAATCCCAGAGGGCCGTCCGCTTTAATAAAACGCTCTAACTCATCATAGCCCAAACGTACTTCCACCCGTCCAGCCGCATAGGGGGCAATCTCATAAGGGTCAAAAAAGACATTGAGGCTATCCTTAAAAAGTTGATATTCCTGCTTTTCGCCAATACCCCCATAAGAGAAATACTCAAATTCCTCGCCATAGACTTCCATCATACGCTCTTTGATCGCTTCGCCGAGTCCTGCTTCGTAGCCTTCCACAAATAAATCTTTGGGCATTAACTTTTGCCCAGTCCGCATATCAAAGTTGTAGGTGTCAGAGCCATAATTGCCATGCGCTGCGCCAGAGAAGTACGCATAAAAATCATAATTAATGCTCATGATAGGACCGACAAAGCCGTTGATCTGAAAGCCTTCACTGACGATAGAACCCATTTCTTCTGGCTCATCGTCTGATTGGCACTCTTGCAAGCGCTCAGTAATGTCTGCTTCGCTGGGCCCCATCAGCTCCGAGTTTATGCGTTCGGCGACGCCGTCTGGAAAATCATAAAAGTAGGGATAGTAAATATCTATTTCGCAGGTTTTGCCGGGAGATGCTTGGTGGATATGATTGACATCATAGCGCAAAGTAGGAGGTGCATACTCATTTATGTTGCGAAGGATGACCTGCTTTGGAAACATCAAGAGCATCAACTCAGCACTCGAATCAGGCTGGGTCCAACGGCCCGTAAAACGTCCTTGAAACTCAGAAACGCCAAAAAGCAGTCCTGTCTTTTTGCCGGAGGGATCAAACTCGCTCAATTGATACTCGCCTTCCTCTGTTATCTGACCTTTGAGTTGTAGACTGGCTTTTTGCGAAGTATAGCGATATGCGCCCTCGACCTTATTTCCGCTAATTTCGAGGGTCATTTCGATCGGATATTTATCTATCGTGCCCTCCCAAACGATGCGCTGATCAAAGCTGGGTTCGACGACCTCTGGCGCCTCCACTCTGGCATTGCTGTCGATTGGCGTTTGAATAGAGTCAATTAGGGGCGGCTCCGCCGAACGCTCAGCCTCTGCTTTACAGGCAAACAGCAGGAGCAAGCTGCATAAAAGAGCGATATTTTGTGCTTTCATTATCTATTACTTGATACGAGCCTAGTTGATATCAGACCTAAATATAGCCTTTTGCTAACCATTGGAGGATAAAAGGATTGGAGACGCGCTCCTGCCCGATGCTTGTACTGCCGCCATGACCGGTATAGACTTTCACTTCATCGCCCAAAGGCAAGAGTTTGTTTTCGATAGTTTGCATCAAGGTCCGAGAATCACCTCCCGGCAGATCCGTTCGCCCAATACTTCCCTGAAACAAAACATCTCCCGAAAACAACTGCTGGCTATCTCGATGATAAAAACTGATGTGGCCCGCACTATGTCCCGGCGTAAACATCACCTCAAAGCTTGTTTGGCCAAAGGTGATGACATCTCCTTCGTCGACCAATTGGTCCGGTGCTGGTGAGGGATCAGGATTCATGCCAAACGCCGCCGCATAGCCCAGCACGCTTTCTAACTCTTTGATCACTAGTTCATGCGTAAGAAAGGGAATCTGATATTTTTCTTTGACAAAATAGTTACCTAGCATATGGTCGATATGCCCATGGGTGTTGAGCAGATAAATAGGTTTCAAGCCATTTTGCTCGATGTAGTCAACCAATAATTGCTTTTCTTCGGGCCGATAGCAGCCGGGATCAATGATTACGCAAGATTTGGTTTCATCAGAAATTACGTAGGTATTTTCTTGATAAAGGTTAAAAACGAAAGCCTGAATCTCTAACATATGGAATAGGGCGAAATTTTAATCGTTAGCTAATAAATGAGGGCAGAAAATATAGCTTATGTTTTTAGGGCATTTTCGTTCTAATTTTGCATAGAGGCTTTTATGTAATAAACGCCTGCCCTTCGCGGCTGATTTTCGCCTAAATTTGGCAATAATGCATCGAAAAGCCTATTTTTCTTCGTACGAACATCTTTTTTTTCATATGAAATTCCTTTCTCTGTTTTTGAGCATGCTCTGGCTCTGCAATTTTGCCCAAGCTCAAACAAGAGGCCCGCAAGACGCACCTGCAAAGCCTAAGAACCTCGGCAAAGCCGTCAATTCACGCTATGTCGAGAACCGTCCGGTCATCACTCCCGACGGCAAACGCTTGTACTTTGTGCGGACCAATCACCCTCAAAACAACTATGGAGGGGAAAACTCCGAGGATGTGTGGTATTCAGACTTTAATGCGGATCGCAAGATCTGGAGTTATGCGCGCCGGCTCGGCAACGATTTTAACCTCCGTCAATTTAACAGCCTTGAATCCATCAGTCCTGACGGTACCATCGCATTGGTCAAGGGTGCATATAAAGGCAAAAAATTTATCGAAGAGGGCTTCTCCATTTGCAAAAAAGAAGGCGCTACTTGGGGGGCTCCTGAGCCATTGCGGATCAAGGATTATGCAAAAATGAATAAGGGTGTGTACTCTGGTGCCAGCTTATCCAATGATGGGAAAGTACTGGTTTTGTTCTTTAGTGAGAAAAAAGATGATCTAAGTGCGGATTTATATGTGAGTTTCTTGCAAGATGATGTGAGTTGGTCTAAGCCCGTTTTGCTTGGCGCAGCCATCAATACCGCCCATGCCGAAGTGGCTCCCTTTATCGCTTCGGACAATAAGACTTTGTACTTCGCTAGCGACCGCCCCGGCGGTCAAGGCGGCTATGATATTTATAAGACTGTACGCGAAAACGATACTTGGCAGGATTGGAGCAAGCCCGAAAACCTAGGCGCTCCCATCAATACTCCAGGCTTTGAAGCCTACTATGTAGTCGCCGCCAGCGGCGAGTTTGCCTTCATGGCTACGACTGACCGCTCCTACGGCAAGAGCGATATCGTGCAAGTAAAATTGGAAGACAGACAAAAACCGCAGCCAGTAGTCTTAATGGCTGGACAAGTATTGGATGCTACCAATGATAATCCAGTACGCGCTTTGGTCAAGTTTACGGCTCGCCCAGATGCTTCGGCCAGTACCCAAGTCAATTCTAGTCCAGTAGATGGTACTTATAAGATGACTTTGCCCTATGGCAATACTTACGCCATTGAGGTTACCGCCAACGGCTATCAACCTTATACCGAAGAGGTCAATCTCTCCACCGCCTCAGACTATGAGGAAATGCTCAAAGACCTCAAACTCCAACCATTGGCACCGCCAGTAGCCGATAATACAGGCAATGATGGAGATAGCAGCGACAATAACAATGGAGAGTCCGTCGATATCGAAGAGATCGTAACCAGCGCTACCGAAAACTTTACTAACAATGATGGCGGAGTGGGTAGCCTTGAAGAACTAGATCCCTTTGCAGACTCAGAGGCACGTTCCGAAGAACTCTTTATCTACGATCCTTCTACCAAGATCAGTACGCTGTTTTTCGATACCGGTAAAGTCCGAGTCAAAGCAGCCTCCAAGACTGAACTAGACCGTATGGTAGGTCTGCTCAAAGAAAATCCCGGCACCGTCCTCATGGTACAGGGACATACTGATAATGTCGGTGGTCGATCATTTAACCAAAAGTTATCTGAGTATCGGGCGCGGATGGTGCGAGCTTATATGATCGCCAATGGGGTAGCTCCATTTAGGCTGCTTTTTGTGGGCTTTGGGATGGATCATCCAGCCGAAACCAATGCTACGGAGTCCGGCCGTACACAAAATCGTCGGGTAGAATTTCACGTGCTCAAAAGCGAATAAGCCTCTATGCGCCCTCGCCTTTTGCATAAAGTAGCCCCTTGGCTGCCGATTCCCTTATCTGCTTGGATCAAACTTAGCGGGCAAAAGCTCATGATGCCGGTCTATCATCTCTGTAGTGAACAGGCGGTACCGCATATCGATCCTCTCTATCAAGTGCGCAAAACCAGCGAATTTGCCGACGACCTTGACACCTTACTCAAGTATTATGAGCCCATAGGCTTGGAGGAGGTAATTGCCGTATTAAAAGGAGAAAAAGAGCTACAAAAGCCTGCTTTTTGGTTGTCTTTTGATGATGGTTTGCGCGAGGTCTATGAACAGGCCATGCCCCTACTCC
>JBCAWW010000566.1:0-4327 GCA_038534415.1 Bacteroidota bacterium
ATCATCCAAGATGCTCAGATCAGTCAGGTCTTTTACCCCAGAGATCGTAAGCTCAGAGATATTACCTGACAATTGGTTGAGAGCCGAAAAATCCAAGACATCAGTAGTAAAAACCATCAAATCATTGAGAAAAAGCTGGTCCACATGGCGTAAGCTATCTAGGCCGCTAAAGTCAGTCAGATATTTACAATTACTGATGCTCAACGACTCTAGCTCCTGCACCGGATAAAAGGCATCCAGCCGCACCAAACTACTGATTCTGATTTCTATCGACTCCGAAACATCTAGTTGGGCGAGCGCAGACAAACTAAACAGATCGTTCATCCTTAGGTCGATCTTCCGGCTATTTCTCAGATTATAAAGGCCATCTATGCTGACAATATTGCTCTCATAAATATACATCTCATCCACTCCTGTAAGTCCAATCAGCCCATCTAGATTTAGCAGTTCATTAAAACGGATATCCAGCAAATC
This sequence comes from Bacteroidota bacterium, assembly GCA_038534415.1. Taxonomy (GTDB): domain Bacteria; phylum Bacteroidota; class Bacteroidia; order J057; family J057; genus JBCAWW01. The sequence goes on from JBCAWW010000566.1 coordinate 475, forward strand.
GAGTTCACCACTCAAGCCCATCAGGCTATCAATCTGTATGAGATCAGTATGATGGAGGATGATTGTATCAATCCCCCCCCTTAATCCTCCTAGGCCATCTAAATTGCTAAGCCTATCGTTGCGCCCTACTTCTAGTTTGTTGATCGTCTCTAGCTTGCTGAGGGCATCGATATTACTTAAGCCATCATTATCGTCTATTTCTAGTTTGCCGCTGAGCGTCTTGAGCGAATCCAAACCAGATAGATCGCTCAGACTCGTACCTCTGATACGCAGATTACCGGCATGCTTGAGTTTGAGCAGCGGACTTATATCGGTGATATCATGCCCATTGATATGGACCGTTCCGGGAACGATAGAGTCATTAAAAGCATTTACTTGGGCTTGGTTATAAAGGGCAGCATCCTGAGCGTCTAAAGGCTCGGACAGTATAAGCCAAAAGCTCCCCAAAAGGAGAATCCGAAAAAGGAGGGTCGTCTTCATCGTGATGCAGTGTATTAAGAATGACAAGCTCCGCTCATCAAAGCACACGACTTAAAATAAGAAATGGTTGGGAAAAAGATAGCCTGACTCAGCGCATCCGCTTCAATTTGTAAAACATATCCCCTAGCCCATTGATTTTGATTTCATAAACGGTGGACAGCTGCATCCCGAGCTTGCCCTTGGGCATGCCCTCGCGCTTCATCCATTCGAGATAATGCACCGGAATGTCGCAAAGCAGCCGCCCCGCATATTTACCAAAAGGCATTTTGACTCGGACTAGGTCTAGGAGGATTTTGGGATCAGGTTCCATGCGACAAAGATAAAACAAATCCTTCGTCAGGATAAACATTTGTAGACAGAATAGCTTTTATAAGAAAGTATTCATCATGAAAATCAAAATCAGCTTTCTACTAGGGCTAGCTTGCCTCTTTTTTGGTATGCTCTCTGCCCAAAACGGCCTTATCTACGGCCTTCACTTTAGCAATGGTCAATTGCGCTTTTCGGAGTATAACCTCCAAAGTGGCAATCTCAATGTCCTTACTCCCAATCCGATCAGCCCAGACGGTTATCAGCCGGGCGTAGCAGACTACGACCATTTCAACAAAGTCTATTATTACCTGAGAGGGGGAGGTACAGGATCACAGATTTATGCGATCGATGCTCTTACAGGCAATACTCTATCATCCCCAAACTTGAATAGCGGCGGCACAGCCGTCTCCCCAATCACCAACATCGCCTTCAACTGGCTCAATGATACCATCTATGGTCTCAACTATACCTACAACAGCAATACAGATGCGACAAATCTCAAATTAGCTTCTGTAGATCCGCAAAGCGGAGTCGTCCAAATTATTTCCAATAGCCCGATCAGCACTACTCCTTTTGGTTCGGGCAATTCGGACATTGACCCCGTCCATCGTCGCTACTTTTATATTACAACCGATCGTTTGTACACCGTTGATCTCGATGATGGGACTGCAACATCTGATGTAGCAATCAATATGCCCGCCAATACTTCCTTTGTCAATCTGACCTACAACTGGGTCGATCAGCAATTATATGGCTTAGCATTTGGCCCCGCCGCCAACCCTAGTGGGATCTTCACTTACCAATTGCAACTCGCTACGCTCGATCCTAGCACGGGCAATGTGCAAATTCTTTCTACCACTCCTCTCAGCCTCGATGGATTTTCTACCAGCGATTGTGATATCGATCCAGTAGGCAATCGCTACTTTTATATCCGTCAAAACGCTCTCTATACCGCAGATTTGACTACGGGAGCCCTTTTGAGTGTCACGGCTTTGCCGAACGCTAGCAATGCAATCGCGCCGCTCACCAATATGGCTTTTGACGAGTTTACCACCGCCTTGCCTTTGCCGAGAGCTCAAATGAATATGGGAGAGACCGGTAGTTTTGACCCTGCCAATCCTCCCGTACTAGATGCCTTTGTTGGGGCAGATGCTAGTTACCTATGGAATGATGGTTCAACCGAAGCACAGATGCAGGCCTCCGGCCCAGGCATCTATTCGATACAAATAGCTAAAGGGTCTTTTGTTATTGAAGGCAGCATTGAGTTAGAACTCTCTAACACCACCGCTATTGAAGCAAGCTTGCCGCAAGCCCTAAGCGTATTTCCCAATCCGGCAAATGACTACCTATTTTATCAATGGGAACAAACAGAGCCGCTAATTGGAATGCAGCTCTACAACTCCCAAGGAAAAATTGTCTGGCAGCAAAATGCTCCCACTGCCCAAGGGCAAATCTCTGTCAGTTCATTGGCGGCGGGTATTTATCTGCTCAAGATCCAAACCGCAGAAGGCCAGCGCGTCGAGCGGGTCGTCTTAAGTAAATAGTAATCCTAATCGCCAATACCGAATATCGATTTTTACCCAATTGGGTATTTCGATATTCGGTATTGGTGCTTTATAATCGTTCCGCGCAGCGGTAGAAATAAGTATTGAGAACCAAGAGTACATAGCAAAGCAGTCTTAATGACCCCAAAAGGGCGATTCTCGATGGTCTCTATCCTTAATACGATTGCCTTGGGACTTAAAAACCATCCAATACCGCCAAACGCATCTCTTTGAACTGAATCCTCGAAGGGCCATTGTCCCCAAATACCCTTATCCCTGCTTGCAAAGCGATCTGCCCAGCCTCCGTATACCTCCCTATAGGAAATTCATGATCCGCGCTTTCTGTCCCATTTACAAAAAGCACCACCTGATTGTCAGTGGCTAGTATCTCCAACTGATTCCAATCATCATAATCTATCAAATCACTAAAAGCTCGCGCGTGTGTCACGATCGAGCCTGTGGAGTAAGCATGCGTAAAACCATTGTGATCATAGATATTGCATTCGATGCCCGCTTGGACTGAGATTTTATTGCTACTGTCGGGATCTAAGCGGATAAAAATGCCACTATTGTCTTCTTTCGCGATTTTGAATTGAGTGCTGAGATAGAGGTTTTTGTACAATGAATCAGAAATCAAATAGCCCCCTTCTGCGCCCGATTCCCCCGTCAAGACTCCATCTTCTAGGGTCCAGGTAGCCGTACCCGTCTGATACCAGCCATCTAACTTTTCCTGCAAAACAGGAGTCGTATTGTCCCAGATGCTCGCTTTCAACTCTTCCCATCTAATTATTTCTAGAGACTCGACATTTTGCAAAGGCTTGATTCTAAAATTTCGAAACTGCTCGTTTAGCTTGACTAAGTCCTGCGCTGCTTGAAAACCGATTTTCCCTTCTGGTATTTTTTCCAGTTGAGTGGTTACCACAGTTTGCTCATTGATCTGCAGCTCAACGCTCGCCCCAAGCACAGAAACACTTATCTTATTCCAAGCTTTGGTAGACACATTTTCCAAAACCTTTGCCCGCGCTATATCCACAATCGAGCCCAGTGTGTTTTGTTGCGCTGGATTATAGTCGAGATTGATGCGGAGGCCTCCTTCGGAGAACGCTTCCCCTGCTCCCTCAGACAGCCCAAATAAAATCTGGTTTTGCTGACCGTCGGCCAAAAAGAATTCTCCTTCAAGGATGAAATCTTGATAGGCCTGCGGCGAAAGCGTGCCTCCATTCACTTCCTGCCAATCGGCAAAGTGAATGCTCTGCCAAGCGGGTTCGACCGCTTGATTTTGGTTAGTTTCCTCGCAAGCGAGGAGGAAAGATATTGCGAATAAAAAAGCTGGTAATATGTGTGCGTTTTTCATAATGTCTTCTCTAAATGGGTGGGACTGAGCGTTCTGCGAAGCAGGAAAAGCAATAAAATAGCTTTTTGTGTGATAGCAACCGAGACGTAGTGATCTCGAAATCGGTTGCCTCAAGCTAATAATTTTTTGCGAGCCTTGCTTGCTTAGACTACATTAGATATTTCAA
>JBCAWW010000567.1:0-4321 GCA_038534415.1 Bacteroidota bacterium
GTCAATATCAATCTACTGTAGAACAAGCCCAAAAGGCACTCAAAGCCATTGAAAAATCCGAAGATGGCACCACCATTTATCATGGTTTGATTCATTTCTATATTGGCAGAGCCCAACTAGATGCCCGGCAATTTGAAGCCGCCAAAGCCTCTCTAAAAGAATGCGAAAAGATTTATGAAAAGCATCCACCTGAAGATGCGATGTATCGCAATAACCTAGCGTTGGCACTAGCTGATTTATTTTTCGAGACCCAAGCGTTCGCCGAGGCGAAACCCTACTACCAACAAACGCTTGCCCAACTGCAACAAGAGACAAACAATTATAATGCAGACCAAGTCAAATTGGTCGTCTATCAGCGTATCGCAGAGCTAAGTGAGCAGCTGCGTGAGTACGAAACCGCTGTGAGTAATTACGAGGCTTTTTTGGAAGCATTTGCTGAAATATTGGGAGACGACCACCCCGGTTATCAACGGGTAGCCCGGCACCGTCAACAACTTATTACCGCCCTTGCCGCCAAAGAGGCGGGTTTCTCAGCGCCACAGATCCCGATTCAGTATAGCGAAGAGGAGGCAGATCATTTGAGCAGACATTATGCCCAGTGGCTAGTATCACCGCATCCTTTGCCTAACCAAGCGAGTCTCACCAAGCTGCTGCAAAAGGCAGAGCAGTTGCGGATCTTGAGTGGCCAACCCAATGAGCTGCAGGAGCGAAAACTCATTACAGAGGGGAGCCAATTGGGCCCAATCAAAGCGAGCTTTCGCATCGAAGCCGAACCTCAAGGGCATACCCTCAAAGAAGGCGGCACCTGCTTTCAGTGGGAAGACAAGCAGGGGGCAGTGCTAGGCCAAATTTGGTATCTAGGCGATGGCATTATTCGATGGTCTGGAGGCTGGAAAGGAGACGCACATTTAGAATGGGCCGACAGATTTGAAAATCGCCTCGAAGAATATTTCGAAATATCACAATAAAGACTTGGGGGTGCCGTTTCAATAGCACACCACCAAACAAACGTCATGAAAAATGACAGAGCGGTTTTGCCATGCAAGACCGCTTTTTATTTGGCCGAAAACCGATAAACGCTCGTAGACAGATACTCCTCCCCCGGCTTAATTTCGGTGGTGGGGAAGCCCACTTGATTGGGACTATCAGGATAATGCTGGGTTTCTAGGCAGAAGGCATGCCGCGCTTGATAATGGATGCCGGCTCGTCCTTTTTGATTGACAAAATTGGCCGAGTAAAACTGCACCCCTGGCTCTGTGGTCAAAACCTCCATCTGCCGGCCATTTTCGGGCTCATACACCATCGCACATTTACGCAATCGTCCTGACTCACCATTGATCACATAATTGTGATCATAACCACCGCCTCTCTCCATCTGCACATCTGTACTTTCAATATCTTGCCCGATCGTTTTGGCAAAACGAAAGTCGAAAGGCGAATCAGAAACAGATCGTAAATCTCCCGTAGGGATCAAATTGGCATCGATTGGAGTGATATAGTCAGCAAATAGTTGGAGCTCATGCCCTAGCACCGCTGTCTTGCCCCCATCTTTGAGATTAAAGTAAGCATGATTGGTAGGATTGGCTACCGTGAGTGCATCCGTGCTGAGTTTATAATCGATTTGTACCGCATCATCAGCCGTAAGCGTATAGCGTACCTCAATCTTTAGCTCTCCGGGGTAGCCTTCCTCTCCATCGGGACTGACATATTGGAGGAGCACAGAATTTTCGGTTACTTCTTGCACGGTCCAGACTCTGTGATCAAAGCCGATGATCCCGCCATGAAGGTGGTTAGGGCCATTGTTGATCGCCAGGGTGTATTCTTTACCAGCTAAACTAAACTTCCCTTCCTTGATCCGATTGCCATAGCGCCCCACTACCCCACCAAAATGGGGGTGTTGGCCATAGTATTCTTCTACTGTATCAAAACCCAGGCAAAGCTCCTCAAGCTTCCCCTCGCGATCTGGGGTTTTGACAGAAATAAGGGTTGCGCCATAATTGGTAAGCCCCATTTCCATACCCGACGGATTGCTAAACCAAAATGATTCTACGCGTTCGCCCGAAGGGCTCTCTCCGATACTCACTCTCTTCATATATGATCTAAAACTTTTGATAGGTTTTGGTAACGCCCGCCGTAATTATTGGCCAATCATCGGTCCTAAATGGGGATGCAGGCAGGCCCTCGACATTGTACAAATTAGCATCATCAGGATTATCAGCCCATGCATAACGTACTGCTACCGGATTAGGCACCTCGGGGCTAGAAACGATCACCTTACCTCCTTTGACATAGGCTTGCGCCCAATGCCATTGTCGATCTTCTCCAGCAATCGCAAATCCTTTGAGATACCCGTATCGATCGTGAGCGACCAAACCACTGCCTTTATTTTCAAAGTCCAATATCGCCTTACCAGCGCGAAAGCTGACATCCTTGAAGCGAGGACCGCTATATACGATATCTTGCTCATAGGCTACGTGTAGAGCCGAAAGCGCGAGTCGCAAGCCCACATCCTGCTTATTACGTGGATGAATATCATTTGCTTCTCCGATATCAATGATCACTGCCTCTCCGGTTTTGGCTAAGCTAAGAGTCTTCGATTGCGCCTCGCGCAACTCTGCCCAAGCACTTTCGACAGGTTCTGCTTTGGGCGCCATATAGTTGGCGAGTTGGACCCAAAAAAATGGAAATTCATAGCCCCAATCTTCTCGCCAATTTTGAATCATCGCGGGAAATAACTTTTGATAGGCCTCTGCTCGACCCGCATTGCTTTCACCTTGATACCAAATCGCTCCTTTGATGCCATAAGGTAGCAATGGCGCAATCATGCCATTATAAAGCAGCGTAGGCTGGTCATTGGGTCCAAGCGAGAGGTTTAGGGCCACTCCTTGTGGACTTACTCTGTATTTCCATTTACCGCTTAGCGGAACGTTCATCTTCCCCATTTTGAACTGATATAGCTCAGCCTTACCCCATAGGCCGCCGCCGCCGCCCGTATCTTCGACTCGCACAGCAAGCACATTACGGCCTTTACGTAAAGCTCCTTTAGCCACATCATAAACCCTCGGAGTATTGTAGCCATTATAACGGCCGATTTCTTGCCCGTTTAGATAGGTGATATCATTGTCATCAATAGGCCCAAGAAGGATTTGAGCATCCTCCAAAGCTTGCTCATTGGGGATATTAAATTCGTATCTAAACCAAACGATGCCATCTAGATTAGCTAATCCAGCGTTCTCCCAAAGATTTGGGAGCATCATCTCTTCCCATTCGCTTTCGTCTAGCTCATTTGCGGCCCAGACGGCCTTACCATCAATAAGTCCTCCTTTGGTGTCTCCAAAGGAAGCCATCATTTTTTCGTACTGTGCTTTTTGCTTAGCCTCAAATCGGGTCTGTGCCTCATCGCTTAGTTGGGCAGCCACTCCCTCAAATCCCGGCACAGCTTCAATAGCGGCCTTACGCATCCAAGTCTCGACCTCTGTCCCACCCCAATTGGTACTAATGAGTCCGATGGGCACATCTAACTCCTGATTGAGCTTGCGCCCAAAAAAGTAGCCCACCGAAGAGAAATTAGGAATAGTCATTGGGCTACATGCTTGCCAAAACTGATCTTGATTAAGATCAGCGGCAGGACTAAACTGAATGTTGCGCTTGACATCAAATAGTCGAATCTCAGGATAATTGGCATTAGCAATTTCGGCCTGGGCATCATTGGTATTGCTTAAACTCCATTCCATATTGGATTGTCCAGAGCAGATCCAGACATCTCCTAGGAGTACGTCTTCAAACTCGACCTTTTCTTTTTTGGTGCTGACACTTAGGGTATAGGGACCACCTGCTTTCATTGCGTCTAAGGCAATAGACCAGCTGCCGTCTTTTTCAGCTTTGGTTTTATAGCTCTGTTCTCCGATTTGGATGGTGATTTTGTCTCGACTTTTGGCCCAGCCCCAAAGTTCGATAGGCTTTTCTCTCTGTAGGACCATATGGTCGGAGAAAATCTGGGGCATACGCAGCTGGGCATCGAGTGAACCCAGGCTTAAAATGAATACAATAAGTAGTAGGCTAGTAGTTCTCATTAGGGATGATTTTGATCCCTATTAAGATATACAAAAAATTGTTAGCTGGAGAGCTGAACGTTCCCAAAGGGAAAAACAAAAACAGGATTTCAGGCAAAGGCCTAAAATCCTGTCTATTAAAATCCGACTCAATCAAATTAATTGCGCGAGCGAGGATTGATTTGCTGCATTTCTTGACTTAGTTCCTGAAGCTTTTCGGTTTCTCCCTGCTGCGAATAATACTGTTGTAGCATCTGCAATGGGTAGAG
>JBCAWW010000568.1:0-4319 GCA_038534415.1 Bacteroidota bacterium
ACGGAAAAAATCCTCTTGCATACCCCAAAATTAAGTAAGTAGTAGCAAGTAAGCAGTATTAAGTATTAAAAAAAACATCCCAAAGAACCTCATTAAATCGATTTTTTAGCGGCTTAATATGGAATGCTTCTGTCTTAGTGCTTGGGGAAATCTAGCGGCTCAAATCGCGATGGATTTTTTTGACCAATTTGGCTTGGACTTGGGTTACCTTGGCGATGTCTTGGTAGCTCATATGTCCTCGTACAAAAGCATCAGAGCGCAACATACGGAGGATCATATTATGCTTTTCAGATTGGAAGCGGGGATTGCTAGCTTGCTGCTCTTTGGCAACGTATTCACCCTCTGGGCCAAAATGAGACACGGCAAAGTCTGAAGGCGAGTATTCAGGGATAAAAGAGATGAACATGGCAGGTATCAGGTTTGTTGTTTATGCAAACTTATTCAGTCCACACGATATTTCAACGTCACGATTTACAAATTTGTTACATCTGCCTGATTATCTACAAGTTAACAATACGTTACCATTCTACTTTATATGAGATTATTGGGAAAACGAAGGATCCTGTTTGGGTGATTTCGGCATCTAGGAGGGCGTCATATTCCCGATATTCGGCGGGCGCGCTCTGCAATAGATTTTTGATTTGGAAGGCCCAAGTGCCCGTCCAATTAGGGCGGATATGCTTGATAGTGAGGGTGAAATCAACAATCAATAAAGGATCTTCCTGCATACTAAAAGGTTGGGATTCGTCGAGCACCGTTTCTCTAGCGGCGCGAGAAGCTTCAAGATCGATAGGCGTATAACGTACGCCTCCCAAGGCGGAGGTCGTAGTATTGAGACCGAGAAGTTTATTCTTGCCTTTTTTCTTACCTATGCGAAATTCCTTACCCAACAAAAAGTTGGCTTTGTAATTATTGTTGAAAGCCGTATTGAAGGTGCGACCCTCCGCATCTGTGTAGCGAGAATCAAATACGCTGGTATTGAACATCATATACCAACCTCCATAGAGATAACGCTCTAAGCTCAAGTCAACGCCAGTATTACGGGCGGTACCGGTACTTTCTAAGACTCTCAAGCGATCCAATTCATCCAGATTGAGGACCGTAAAAGTGCCTCCCACCTCTACAGGGACTTGGGTAAGCTGCTGATAGTAAGCCTCTACACGTAAGCGAAACTGATCGTTGAGCATGCCTTGATACCCGACTACATAATGCCGAGCCCGCACAAAATCGAGGTTCGCATTTGGCAAAGTGAAAGTACCATCAGATCCTTGAATCTGGGTAAAATAGGTAGCAAAGTGCTCTACGCGACTATGCAGACCGAAGCCAGCGGAGATCGAATGGCGCGGAGCTACTTGATAACGCAGACTTATTCGAGGCTCAACGGCGCTTTTGTCATTGAGGAAGAAGTAGGTATAGTGGAGTCCGGCAGTAAGGGTAAACTTCTGACTCAGCTGAAACTTGGACTGAGAAAAGGCTTGAAACAACTGAGTGGTACCAGTAGTATTGCCTAAGGTACGCATGGTATCGGCTACGTAATCATATTTCTGACGGAAAAACTCATGCGCAGCATAAGTATAAATCACCCCAGTTTTATTGGTGTGTCGAGCAGAGAAATTATGTTGTAGGGTACTGGTCAGCGTAATAGGCGCGCGGCGATACTCATTGACTTCTCTGACCTGAAACTCTAATTGATCATCGAGGTAGTTTTTGTTATCGCGGAGAAAGCTGTAAGAGCCTGCCACCGCACTTTTCCAAAGGGTTTTTTCTCCAATAGAGATCGCATGATTGATGCCCAGCACTCCCATATCAGAGCCGAGGAGGTTTTCGAAGCGATCTAAATCCGCTTCCCATTGGCTACTATCGAGCACCGCAGGTTTAGGACGATTGCTAATACCGCCCATCCCAAAGACACCGAAGGTACCAGCATTTTTTGTGGGGAAATTGAGTTTGAAAGCAATGTCAGAATAACTCGGGACCGCAATTTGAGGGATCACTCGGTTGATCAAGCCCCATGAGGCGAAGCGGTAATTGATCAAATAGGAAGCTTTGCCGCCATCTTTGAAGGGCCCTTCAGCGGCAACATCTACGCCCAGGATACCTGCCTGCAGGGTGTATTTGCGTTCTTCTGGGTCACCGTTCCGGAAACGGACATCAAAAACGCCCGCTGTGGCATTGCCATACTCTGCGGGGAAAGCACTGGTGAAGAAATCCGAATTGTCTAATACTTGGTTGCTAAAGATCGTAAAACTACCACCAGCACTACCAATACGTGCAAAGTGGGTAGGATTGGGGATGTCGATGCCTTCGACCCGATATCCTAAACCTCGCGGTGAATTACCGCGAATAGAGATCATATTATCGGACACAAAGCCATTGGGCATTACACCCGTAAAATTGGCTGCTAGGCGAACCGGATCATCTAAGCCACCAGCATAGCGACGCGTTTCTTCGATGTCGAAGGAAAGGGCGCTGATCAGGGCCATTTCGTTACGGGCTTTGCCCTTGGTTTCAAGCGGCACGAGTACTACCTCTTCCATTTCATAGGCAGTAGGTTCCATTTCGAGTTCGACTACCGCAGCAGCGCTCAACTTTACCAATACATCTGTCTTAACGTAGGAAGTATAGCCTTGGCGTTGAAAACTGAGTTCTTGGACACCAATAGGCACCCTCTGAATCTCAAATCGGCCTTCGGCATTGGTCTTGGTGCCTAAATAAGCATCAACAGAGACCTTTTGGTTTCGGACTAATACCTCTACCCCAACAACTGGAACTTGTGTATAAGCATCGAGAACTTGGCCTCGAATAGTTCCTGCTGGCTGCTGGCCTATAAGGGGAATCACCAAACCCAAGGAAAGGAATAAAAAGAGTATATGGCTTTTCACAATAAGTGACTTGATTTGAAAAAGTGTGTATGCAAAGATCGGGATAATACTAGGTCTGTTCCAACCTCATATAGATGATTTTGTTTACGTAGTTTGAGCCTCTGGAAATGATTTTTATCAGTATTCCAACCTTCTCTCATTAATTCTTATCTTTAATTAGCAAATATCACATTGAATACCCCCTTATGTCCTTTAAATACAACGAAGACCCTTTTGAAGTGCGCGAACACCGAGTTCGTGAAAAAAGTGAAGAGCAATACCTAGACGATCTCCGCATTGATGATTATCAAGAAGAGGATGCGATTGAGCAGATTCGCATGCGCGAACGCTACCGTCCTGAAGCGAAGAAGCGTAAGAACAAATATGGTTGGGCGTTTTTCTTGTTTAGCCTTTTCATCGGGTTAGGCATCACCGCGACCACTAACCACCCCTTAGCTCTATTTGCTGGATTAGGTACTGGATTTCTTTTCTTTGTAGACCCTATCTATGATAAAATCATGCGCGCCATTGAGCGCTAAGGGTCCGAGCAACCACAATAAGAAAGAACCTTGAGCTAATAAATTAGTGCTGCAAATTAGTAGACCTTAATTATACTGAGCGTTCCGCGAAGCGGAAACCGTAAAAAAGATCGCTAAAGCAAGCAACAAGCATCTTGAAAGTGCAAAAGCTTTGAAGGTGCTTGTCTTTTTTTGTCCTGTCTCTGCTTGAAAACAAGATTTCATGCCATTTTATAGACACCTAATATTGGTTGGGATATTGATATCACTGAGCCTGCTTGGGGTCGCAACTTTGGTTTATCCAGGTGGCTCTCAATACAATATGGACACCCCTGGTTTTGATTGGGCCCACAATTATATCAGTAATCTCTTCAGCCACTTTGCAGTCAATCGGATCGAAAATAAGGCGAGGCCTTGGGCAATTGCGGGGATGTTTGTGCTGAGTCTCAGTATAGTGGGCTTTTTTATCCGTTTTGCTCAGAAGGTTCCCAGGTCGAGCGCCGCATGGATCATCAAGTATGCGGGGATAGCCTCAATGATTGCGGGATTCTTGGTGGTGAGTCCTTGGCATGATGAGATGATAGTTGTGTGTAGTTCGTTTGCGCTGCTCAGTCTTTTTTATATCACAGTCTACCTCCTAAAGTCTAAGCTTCATTGGCTCAAGCTCCTTTCTCTCGTGAGTCTACTGACGACTTATGCCTGTGCCTTTGTTTATTTCACCTCTACTCATTTGGAGGTTTTGGCAGTTTTACAAAAAATCACCCTTGCCGTCAATCTAATCTGGGTATTGGCGGTTGAGTATGGCAGCAGCGCTCAGGATTTTACCAAAAAGTCCTCTTCCTAAGGCCTTAAAAAGAAGCGTTTTGAGGCTAAAGCAGCATTTTTGAGCAGGCGCTTAATCCTGAGTCAGATAATCTTCAATCTAAGTAGTATATTTGGG
>JBCAWW010000569.1:0-4318 GCA_038534415.1 Bacteroidota bacterium
CTTATGCTCAATGGTACTCAAATCGATACTGCCGATTTAAAAGAGCAATTTCGATCAAATGAATGGGCTTTCATTTTTTCTAAGGCATTGCAAGACAAAAGGATAAGAGCTGCCCAGCTAGAGCATTATATGGAGAGGATCAATACTTTTTATAGGAATGACAATTATCGTCCACAAAAAAAATACTTCATTTCAGAACTAGTCTCCTCGGAATATGGACTGGCTTTATTATTGGATCACCATGTCAATCGACCCGGCCATTTGATGACAAAATGGAAAAGAGATTTTCTCGGTAAAGCTTTGACTAATAGCGGCCTAACTAATCCCGAAGTTTGGACCACCGCAGAAGAAAAACAATTTATCGAAGCCTACTTGATCTTAAGAAACGCTTCAAATATGACTCACGCTAAGCAGCGTGCAGATCGGATATTAAGATACCTAGAACTTGATCTATTGTCCGATCAACGTGGTTCATTTTATTCACCAGAAAAAATAGTTAGAAAGGCTCAAAGTAGAGCACTTTCATAGCTTAGCAAGTGAGACCCCATTATTGCCCACTATGTCGGCCAAGTAGATCCGTCTCAATAGAGATTGCTTCGCAGAACGCTTATCTTTCATGAATAGCGTTCTGCGAAGCAGCTCAACACCTAGTCCTCAACCGCAAAGGTCCTTAGCAATTTGATCCGATGAAACTCCGCCATCACAAAGTCTAGATTGGCTTGCGAAAGCTGGCGGTGGCGAGGGAGATCCTTCTGGATAGTTTTGAGGTCCATATTGCGCTTGGTGCCGTCTTCGGTTACGAGGGTAAACAGTACTTCCAGGGGCATACCTTCAGGACTTTCCACGCCTCGGCGGCGCAGGCCGTCTTCTACCTCACTCATTTGTTCATCCAAAAACTCTGAGAGCACGTTTTCCATCTTGCCAACAGATTGGATCAAGGCTTCATCAAAGGTGATTTGGGCGGGATCGTCTATGCTTTGGCGCTCGATATCCTTGCGAAACAACCGATCCAAATATACTTGTAGATTGGTGAGATCAACGCCCTCTCTTTTAGATCGGAGATTATCTAATATCTGCGGTACGATCTTGCGTGGCTCTTTTAATTCGATGCCTCCATAGCGACAAGTGCCAACTACCACACGGCTGAGGTTACGATCGTTCATCTTTTCGATCCGCAAGCGATTGTCAAATAAGGAAGGCACAACTTTCTCAAATTCAGAGAGATAGGCGATGTATTCTTCACGAATACTGATGAGGATCTTGCACTTGATGCCCGCTTGTAAGAGTTCCGCGATGGAGCGGTGAAAAAGGTCTTGCTCGGCCTTATCTCCCATGATATATAGCTCCTCAAACTGGTCAAAGATGAGGTAAACCGGACGATAGGTATTGAGGTAGAGCTCCTTGACTTTGTGCCGGATGGGGAGCTCGCCCTGGGCATCAGCAGGGAGGAGTTTGTTGAGTTCCCGTTTCACGGAACGGTTGAGATCACTGCCTCGACGGATGAAAACGGGTAGCCAGTCTGACTTCTTAAACTGATTGCCCAAGCCGCAATTGATGAGGCTGGTTTTGCCCGTACCCGAAGCTCCATAGAGCAATACTAGATTAGAGGCATGTACAGCATTGAGAAGCTGGGTGGTTTCCTTTTTACGACCAAAGAATCGGTCTTTGTCTTCTTTGTCGTAGGAGTCCAAAAATTTGAAAGGATTTTCCATGTTTTATGCGTGTATGCCTAATGCTAAATCGGTTTTAAATACGTCAAATTCTTCTTTGAGTAGCTCAAATACTTTGGGCGTATCGTCTTCTCCTGCTTGCTCCTCTTCCGCGGCGAAGGGATCATCGCCAAAAGGATCGTCCTCAAAATCATTGCCTACGCCTAGGTTTTCATCCTTAATGCCGTCCATATACATCGAAGCGCGGATGTCGGTGTGAAGTTGATCCTGCTCGGTCTCGTTTTTGATGGTGGAGTGGATGCGATGCTCGACCGATAGATAATGCAAGCGCTCTTCCTCCTCCCAGCTGAGCAAATAGATATTGGCGAGTTTGTTGCTTTCTTTTTTTGCGGTATTGACGGTCAGCACATAGGTGTGTTTGTCGACCACGAAGGGCGAAAGATTGAGAGAGTCATCGATGCGGTCTTCATTGGCGACCAGTACGATGGATTGGCTATTGGTATAGCTCGATTTTTTGCGATTGTTGGCGTCATTGTACATGCCTAGCCCATGCTCTTCGAGCGCATTGAGGGCGCCCATATCGAGTTCGTAGCTAAGTTCGCGCAGGCGAGGCTGTTCGATGCTGATATTGCGGATGGTGAGCATCCGATAGCGGGCGAGGAAGGCAGCCTTTTTTAGCATAATGGCCACGGCTTGCTCTGTTTGCAGGCAGACCTTATCCATATCGGCTGTCGGAGGATCGCTGAGTAGTTTGGCACGCATATCTTCCAAAAAGGCGTGGGCTTTGCGCATACTACTGTCGCTTTGCTTCCATTCTTGGATGATCATCTCAAATTCAGGCACAAAAGGTGCTACTCCTTGCTCGCTAAACTGCTCATAAGTAGCAACGATACGGCCCCAAAAGTCAAAGCTGAGATAGGCTTGCTGGTCGATGGGGAGGCCGGTTTTATATGCCTGCGGCAGAACGATTTCCCCATTCCGTACGCGGTCCCAAAGATCAGAGACGAGGATATAGTAGAGAAGCTGGCCCGTCATCACATAAGTACTGATCAGATGCTCCAAACGCTCTAAATTCGGGCTATCCGACACCCGTAGCAGGCGAATCTGAGAACCAATGGGCCAAGGCAGGTTGCGGATGATGATCTCTGGATAATATTTGGAGTCTTTGTTGCGGGTTTCGCCTCCGACTTGCTCTACCATTTGGGCGTAGATGTCGGGATTGTATTTGCACATCTCGTCCAGGACCAGCATGATGTAGCGGTTGGCGCTGAAGCTCTTGCCGATATACTGGATCATGTCTTTGGGCAGACCGAGGGGACGATAGTAGGGGAGTTTCCAATTGAGGATTTCCTGCTTGTGCACTTCCTGATAGTAAAGTCCCCAGGGGAGTTCCTTTTCGCCGGTATCAAAAAAGGCCGAGAAGTCCATGATGCCACTTTGCTGGATTTGCTCCGTTTCCTCGTAGCGGGTGCGGAGATAGGCCTCCGCCAATTTGAAGGCCTGTCCAATGGTACGACGGTGCGCCATGGCTTCATAAAACTGCTTGGCAAACTCCATCGCTTTGCGGTCGTTGATGGGGACAGAGGTGGCGATTACGGCTTTGACACCAGCGGCCAGGAGAGCTTTGACCTGCCCCTTCGAGGAACAACCATTTAAGAAAACCAGTTTGAGGTTTTCTTGCTCCCCCATAAGGGCTGCGAGACCGTCTGCATTACCTGCACCTTCTTCGAGCCTAAGCTGGGTACCGCTAGCGTGGCCGCCATAGTGAAAGATAGCCATGCGATCCTTATAGCGGGTAAAACCTTGAAAGATGTCGCTGGCCTTAGCGCTTTCTTCGCGATAGACCTTGATGTATTCTTTGCGATCAGGCTCTTCGAGGGCCGCAAAGACTTGCCGACTCTCCTCCTTGAGGAGGAAGAGGTGAGCATCTTGATCGTTGGCAAAGGCGAGAAATATTAGAGGTGTATCCATGATGTTTGTCTTAATAGTCGATTTCGATGCCGTAATGGGCGCGTTCGGTGCTATCTAATTTGTAAATGTGTGCAGGGAAATCCATTGAATTGTCCCAAAGCAAGAGTTCTCCGCCATCTCCCCCAGTGATGATGGTTTGCCCATCGGGTGTATAGGCCAAAGCACTGATATAGCGTTCTTTTTGTTGGTAGGTGCGGAACAATTTATTGGTGCCTAAGTCCCATACGCGTAAATCCCGCCCGCCTATGATGGCTTGTTTGCCATCTGGCGAGAAAGAAAGATAGAGCAACTTACTAAGGTCATTCTCAATAGATTGGATAGGCGTTTTGTTATCAATATTATAGAGGAAGACTTTGCCATCACCGCCCCACAGTATTTGTTTGCCGTTGGGAGAAAAGGAAACTGTACCATCATAGCCAGTAGGGCCTTCAAAAGTCATTATTTGCTCGCCGCTTTCTGTATCCCATAGGATTAATTCTTCGCCACTAGCCAGGATTTGTTTTCCATCTGGGGAAAAGGCTAATGACGAGATATAAGAAGAATGCCCTGCAAAAGTGCGAATGGGTTCTGTGTTGTTTTCACGATCCCATAGCAATATTTTCTCGTTATCTCCCCCTGTGATGATAGACTTAGCATCTGGCGAAAAAACGACTGCGTTAACGGGTTGATCATTTCCC
>JBCAWW010000570.1:0-4316 GCA_038534415.1 Bacteroidota bacterium
TTCCTACAGTTTTGACTGAGGAACAAGCCAAATTGGTCGGTGATATCGCCGAGAGAATCATTCCCAAATCAGATACTCCGGGTGCCATTGAGGTAGGAGCAGAAACCATGCCTAAGATCACGGCAGAATGTTTGAGTGCTTCTCTACGATCCATAATTAGAGGTTTTGTTTGTTGAGTTCAGAAACAGCATAATCAGCAGCACGAGCCGTCAAGGCCATATAGGTCAATGAAGGATTGACACAGGAAGCAGAAGTCATACAAGCGCCATCGGTAACGAATACATTTTTGCAGTCATGCACTTGATTCCAGTTATTGAGAACTGAATTTTTGGCGTTAGTCCCCATCCGAGCAGTGCCCATTTCATGGATACCAAGTCCTGGAGCGCCGATATTGTCATAGGTAGCCACTTTGGTGAGGCCAGCAGCTTCCAACATTTCTGCAGCTTGCTGCTTCATGTCTTCGCGCATCTTCATTTCGTTTTCTTTAAACTCCGCATGGAAGGTTACCGTAGGTAGTCCCCACTTATTGACCTTATCATGGTCCAGATACATATAGTTGTCATGATCTGGTAAGGCTTCGCCGAATGCTGTGATCCCAAAGCGCCAAGGCCCTGGCTCAAACAATTCGGTTTTCATGTCTAGGCCAAACTTGGCCAACTCTTGCACCCCGCGCGACCAACTAGTCCGACTACCACGACCTTGATAGCCATAACCACGTAGGAAGTCTTTTTGCTCAGTAGCTTTATTGACATTACGAAAACGCGGGATATAAATACCGTTGGCGCGTCGGCCTGAATAATATTTATCATCCATTCCATCATAGATGCCTGCTGCCCCTACACGGAAGTGGTGGTCCATCACATTGTGGCCCAATTCTCCAGACTCATTACCCATACCATTAGGAAAACGGTCGGACTTAGAGTTCATCAAAATGAAGGTAGAAGCAATGGCAGAGGCACAAAGGAAAATCACCTTCGCATAAAACTCCATATGCTCATTGGTCTCAGTATCGATGACCCTTACTCCAGTGGCCTTGCCCGATTTCTTGTCGTAGATCACCTGATGCACGATAGAAAAGGGACGTAGGGTACAGTTACCCGTAGCAAATGCTGCTGGTAGCGTGGCGGCATTACTGCTAAAGTAAGCACCATAAGGACAGCCTCTAATACAGCGGTTGCGGTACTGACATTTGCCACGCCCATTGTGTGGCTGGGTGAGGTTGGCAGTACGACCGATGGTCATGATCCGGTCATCAAAGTTTTTTTCGATGCGCTCTTTGACATGTGTCTCAAGGCAGCTCATCTCCATTGGTGGCAAAAACTTGCCGTCTGGTAGCTGGGGCAGGCCTTCGGCTTGACCGCTGATTCCGGCAAAAGACTCAACATAGTCGTACCAGGGAGCGATTTGCTTGTAACGGATAGGCCAATCAGTGGCGATCCCTTCTTTGGCATTGGCTTCGAAATCCAAATCACTCCAACGATAGGATTGTCTACCCCACATCAAAGAGCGGCCTCCGACATGATACCCACGCATCCAATCAAAACGCTTATCTTCATTGTAAGGGTGATCGATATCATCTACAAACCAGTGAGCGGAAGCCCGATTGGTGGTATATCCAGTGCGGTTTTGTTTGAGTTGTCTGGATAGTTCTTCTTTGCTGAGTTTGCCGCGTCCCTCCATGTCCCAGAGATCCTGAGTTGCGGTAGGGTATTGCCCATGCTTCACATCTCTGCCTCTTTCTAGCACCAAGGTTTTCAAACCTTTTTCGCTCAATTCTTTAGCGGCCCAGCCACCGCTAATTCCGGACCCCACTACGATAGCATCGTAGGTATTGGTTTCCGTCCCTTTGCCAGTAATCTGCATATCTTAAGTTTTAGTAGTCATTTTGACCATTTAAGTTAATCCTATTCAATTCGATCTCCAAACAGTGTTAGAGTCGAAAATAGGACAATGGGGCTAAAAAATTTGCTTATTTTACCTTGATCGCAATCCGGTGGCAGGCATTGTTGAGATAGCCTTTGGGGTTCCATCCTGGAACGATCATCGGTTGGGCCCTGCCCTCGCTATCAGTAGCTCTGGCCCAAACTTCATAGTAACCTTTCTGAGGAAACTTAATTTGCGCTTGCCAAGGCTGCCAAGCTAGCCTATTTTGAGGTGCTTCTAAACGAGCCGCTTGCCAGGTCTGCCCAAAATCAATGGATACTTCCACAGATTTTACCCTCAGATCGCCAGCCCAGGCTTTGCCTCTGACTTCAAGCGTTCTGCCGAAGGCAATCATCCCCCCCGAACGTGGATAAGTAAGAAGAGATTTAACGGGCATGGACTCGATGATCTTCATATCCTCATCGGCCACTATCGCTCCGGGGGCCACGGGTAATTTAGGTACGCGATAAGCTTTGCCGGTCATCTTGGGGCCATCATGCACCTGGTTGCGAATATCAATACGGCTCAGCCATTTGCCAGAAGTCGAGGCGGGCCACCCCCCAAAGACCAAACGCAATGGGTAGCCATTCATCAGTGGTAGGTCCTCTCCATTGATCGCCCAAGCAATCAAAGATTCATCTTCTAAGGCTTTGCTCATAGGCACGCCTCTAGAAATTACCACCTTTTTGGGATCCCCGCTGACATGGGTATCCTTGCCATAATAGCCGATATAAACTGCATCTGACTTGATCCCGCAATCGTTAAGTACATCTTTGAGCCTGACGCCTGTCCAACGCGGAGAACCAACCGCCCCGGTAGTCCACTGATTACCTTTGGCGGGAGGATTGTATTCAGCCCGTCCATTACCTCCACACTCTATCGTAAGCTGAAGCGTATGCTGCTGGAACTTAGACTTGAGCTCGGCGAGGGTATATATTTTGCTTTGTTTTACAGACTCTCCGCCTATAGTCAGGGTCCAATTCGAGACATCAGGATCTTTGGGCGGGATTCCATTATTACGAACAAATAATACCTCTGCGGGCGTATACAGATCATCTAGGAGATGCGGTGGAGTTTCGACATTCCAGGGACGATCGTTGAGGATAGTAAGCTCTGCATGTTTTCCCTCAATCGGGAACGCTTCCTCACCTTCCAGTAGACCAATAGGGATCATTTCTGCAGGCATATTATCTGCAAAAACAATATTAGCCCCCAAGAGGCTTGCCATGCTAGCCAAGGTGCTTTTTTTCAGAAAGGCACGACGGCTGCTTGGCCTTGTTTCTCTATCCAAGATGGGCTTATCTTCGGCCTGAGGATTTTGATCATAGAGCTCCCAGAGCCCTCCTTCGCGAGAGTCTTGCATGTCAGTAGTAGTAAGTAGTTGGACCTCTGGCTAAGATTAGGCAGTAGGACTATATTCGCGGTAAAAGGCGATTACATCCTCCAAAATCGCGTCAAGGTCATATTTCAATTCAAAGCCAAGTGTTTCACGCAGCTTAGTGATATCAGCAGTACGACGATTCATATCTTCGAAGCCTTTACCATAAACCTCTTCGTAAGACTTATGCACAATCTTGGAAGCAGAGCCTGACTTTTCGATCACTCTTTGCGCGAGTTGATTCATCGTAATCTCAATCGGATTTCCCACATTGAACTCCTGCCCTACTCCTTTGCCCGTAAACATCAGCTCAGTAATGGCTCTTACCGCATCTTGCACGTGCATAAAGGAACGTTTTTGTTCCCCAGTACCAAAGACGAGTATATCTTCATTGGCGAGTGCTCGCTTTACAAAGTTAGGGATCACCATGCCATAATTAAATAGTTGGCGAGGCCCCACTGTATTGAAAAAGCGAGAAAGGACCACCTCAGTACCATACTCTTTGTAGTAGGCAAAAGACAAAAACTCGTCCATAGCCTTGGTATTGGCGTAGGCCCAGCGGTGATTGCGGGTAGAACCTTCTACTCGATAATCTGTCTCTTTGAGTTTGCCTTCATGCGTAGGATCTAAGAAATCGAGGCTTTTGCCATAGATTTCTGAGGTAGAAGCTACTAAGACACGCTTTTTGTGCTTATTGACCAGCTCGAGCACTGCGTCTATGCCACGTACATTATCCAAGATGGTATGTACTGGCTTCTCCATGACCAGCTTTACGCCGACCGGAGCCGCCAAATGATAGACATGTTCACACCAAGCGATTAGGGGCTCCAAAGCCTCCCGATTGGTAACCGTCCCCTCGACAAACTCGAAGTCTGGATTAGAAAGATAAGGTTCAATATTTTCGATCCGACCAGTGGACAAATTATCAAGTGTCTTGATTTGATGTCCTTTTTCTAGTAGGAAGTCGATCAGATTGGAACCAATGAATCCGGCACCGCCGGTAACCAGTATTTTC
>JBCAWW010000571.1:0-4305 GCA_038534415.1 Bacteroidota bacterium
GACGAGACTTATATACTACTGATATTGAGAATATCCAAATAAATAATAAATGAAAATATCTCGACAGAACAATCAAAAGCAGCATAAGACCATGGCCCTCAAGCAGCTAAGTATGCTAGGCTTGATCCTCATTACCATCGTAGGCCTGATGCAAATATTTTTTAGCCCCCAGGCTCCCCCCAATTTATCCGAAAAGTATCTGCTTGAGGCAGACAGTATAAGTGCTGCGGTAGAGATATTGCCATAAAAAAAACCTCTCAACCGGGGAGGAAGAGAGGCTCATTAGGATTTAATGAAGAGAATTGAGTAAATAGTTCTTATTATTCTTTTTTGGCGACATCAGCGGGTCCTTCATAAGAGAGGTCGGCATGGTAATAGCCTATAAAGGTTTGGCTAGCGACCAGGTGTTCTCCGATCTCAGCTCTCAATGCCTGTAATTCTTTTTTAAACTCATCAGACATATCTGCGAGTTTATTTTCATACAGCTCTGCCTCTGAAGCCCCCCAGTTTTCGACAACGACCAAAGGACCGGCGATACCCATCCCGTCTCGATACACGATATATCCTAGGGGAGCATCATACTTAGTGTAAAGAGCATTTACCTTTTGGGCCAATTCGCTAATCTTCATCATAGCGCGGGGTTCAAAGCTAAAGTAATCCCATCTACGATAGGGCGCATCAGCTCTTGGGTCTGCATCCGTAAAGAAACTCTGTCCTTTGGGCATCACGAGCGTATAGCTGTCCACCTTATCAGCTAGCTCAAACATAGGCATAAATAACTCTTTCATACCTTCTGGCCCGATAGTTTTGGCCATGCCTTCTAAAGGATCAGTATCCAAATCGGCCATGTTTTCGATGGGCATAGTGATTACAAATCTTCCATCGTCTACAGTTAAGATTCCATACTGTGCGGGAACGTCATGCTCTTTCATTTTGGCGAGCATTTTTTTCCATGCTTCGACCATTTGCCCCATTTTGGAGGGAGAAGTGTGCAACTCCCATAGAGCAAACATTTGTGTTTCAGCTGGCTGTGCTTCTGCGTTCTCTTGGGCCTGTAGGGAAAAGCCAGACAATAATAGCGTGAGGCTCAAGATGAGCCCCACGAGGTAAGTGCGTTTCATTGTGATTCGTTTTAAGGAGTTTTAATGGCTGATGTAAATCTGCAACTCCCTACCGAATCTTACTAGCGTATAAATACCCTTTTTTAGTGGGGGAAATGCTCTTTCTACTCAAAATCGAGTACAACATCTGCATCTAGGGGATGGCATTGACAAGTAAGCACATATCCTTGCTCCAGTTCTTCATCACTCAAACCAAGGCTCTCGTCCATCGCCACAGTACCAGCAATCAACATTGCTCGGCAGCTACTACAAGTCCCCGCCTGACAGGAGTATGGCGCTTCTAGGCCTTCTTTGATCACAGCATCCAATACATATTCATCTGCTTGCACGAGGATTTGGTGGCTTTGTCCATCTAGTTTGATCCTAACCTGCTGTTCTTCAAGCACGTAATCGTTTTCACCGTCGGAGATATGTTCTTGGCCTTGTTCGTCTATTGCATAGGAACGCGCAATTTCTTCTTCCGAAGGAAGGGGAGCAGAGTAAAATTCTTGATAAATATCGTCAGGGTTGACGGCTTGCTTGATTAGCGCTCTTTCAGCCGCTTCCATCATCCCTGCCGGCCCACAGAGATAATAGCGTTTGCGTAACTCCCCCCGCATAAACAGCTCTGAAATCCATTCAAATAAGCGTTCCTCGTCGAGGCGCCCTTCAAAACCCTGCCAGCTCTCGTCCGCTCGACTAAGGATATATCTTATGGTCAGGCGGTCGCCGAACGCTTCTCTCAATTGATTGAGCTCCTCCCGAAAGACAATATCCGCCTCTGTACGATTGCCATACCAAAGGACCACTTTACTTTTGGGCTCCCCTTGCAAAACCGTTTGCAACATTGACATCAGTGGGGTGATACCGCTGCCCGCTCCGATAAAAACGTATTCTCGCTCCGCTGCGGGATCAGCGATCAAGCTAAAACTTCCCATTGGGGGCAATACCTCAATATGGTCTCCTGCTTTATACTTATCGCGTAGGTGGTTAGAGACCTTCCCTCCGGGAACGCGTTTGATCGTTACCCGCAGGGATGCAGCCTGATGAGGGGCACTTGCAAGCGAATAAGCACGCCGCACTTCTTCTCCCTCAACTTCTACTTTGAGCGTGAGATATTGACCAGCTTTATATTGAAAGACCTCCGGATCAGGATTTTGAAAAAAGAGACTATAGGCATCAGGGCTCTCATCACGAATTTCTTGAATAGGAAGGCTGTAAAAATGAACTGACATAGGCTTTTATAAGGCAAAATTTGGATTACAAACTTACGGATAGAAAATAGGGCATAAAAACCTCATTTTTTGTCAACGAATCTCATCCATAATCGTATTTAAACTAAGTACAATGATTTAGGTTCTCACAAAGAAGAACTTTGATCAATCTACCTCAAAATGAGCAGCTTAGAGTAAGCACTCATTCATTTTCAGATCTATAAATCTCAACATATATGAAAGCTTCCCTCCCAAAAACCAACCTTCCTCGTTTGGTCATCATTGGCGGAGGATTTGGAGGTATCACCCTGGCCAAAAAGTTGCGTAATCTACCTATCCAAGTAGTAATGTTGGATCGTAATAATTACCACACTTTCCAGCCCCTACTCTATCAGGTAGCGACTGGCGGTTTAGAGCCGGACTCCATTGCTTTTCCATTGCGCAAGATGTTTGGCACGCAAGACAATCTGTTCTTTCGAATGGCCGAAGTTGAGCGTATCGATCCTGCTTTAAAGACGGTCTACACCTCTATTGGAGAGGTCGACTATGACTACCTAGTCCTAGCGACCGGTAGCTCTACCAATTTCTTTGGTATGCAAGATGTCGAAGATTCATCTGTCGGCATGAAAAGCATCCCTGAAGCGCTTGACCTACGGAGCTTGATCCTCCAAAACTTTGAAATGGCCCTGCAAACCAATGACCTTGCACGCAAGGATACCTTATTAAAGTTTGTGGTCGTTGGTGGGGGGCCTACTGGGGTGGAAACTGCCGGTGCCTTGGCCGAATTAAAGCGCCACGTACTACCAAGCGATTACCCAGAGTTGGACTTGCGGATGATGGAGATTCATTTGATCGAAGCCAGCGGCCAGCTGCTAAGCGGCATGTCTGAAAAATCATCCGATGATGCGAAGCGTTCGCTTGAAAAGCTCGGGGTACACATCTGGCTCGAAAACCGAGTAACAGAATACGCAGATGACATCATCCAAACCGATAAGGGCAAGACCTTCGAAGCTAGTACCGTGATCTGGGCCGCTGGTATCAAAGGAAACCTGATCGATGGACTGGAAGCAGCCAAACTTGCCGGCGGGCAACGAATCGAGGTTGACCGCTTCAACAAAGCATTGGGCTTTGAAGATATATTTGTGATCGGAGACCTCGCCCTGATGCGCACCGAAGCTTATCCTAATGGACACCCACAGGTAGCACCTGGTGCTATACAGCAAGGAGAAAACGTAGGCATCAACCTAGCCAAGATGCTCAAAGACGATGAGGAGCTAGTAGAATTTACCTACTTTGACAAGGGGAGCATGGCCACTATCGGACGCAATAAAGCAGTTGTTGACTTCCGTAAGCTCCATATGAATGGCTTCGTAGCCTGGTTGGCTTGGATGTTTATTCACCTCCTCTACATGATTGGCTTCCGCAACAAACTCGTGGTCTTTGTCAACTGGGTCTGGAGTTACTTCACCTACGACAAGGGTACCCGGGTAATCATCCGGCCATTTAAGAGTCGGAAGACGAAAGAAAAAGAGTTTGTTTAGCAATAGATAAAAAAAGAGCCGCATGATGTGCGGCTCTTTTTTTTGTTATAGGTCAATGATTTGTACTTCTTCGGCTTGAAATATCGGTGATATTTTATCGATTAAAACATTGCCATAGCCCTGCTTAACCTCTGTAAAGAAAGGCGAAAAGGCCAAAGCGACATATTCAGTTTTTGGTTCAAAAAAGAAAGTATATTTTCCCCAATCCTTGCTATTTATAGCTGGGCTTTGGGTCAAAATATCAACCTGAGCATTATCCTTTCGGAGACCTAAAAGATACAATCCTAATGGGTGTCCATAATCTGTTTTTACATGCTGATCACCAAGCTTATATAAATAATCTTCTGAAAAACAGGCAGAGAATTCAATCCGATAGTATTGATTAGGCTTAAGGGTACGCTCTAGTCTTTGTGAAATATATTCAATTTTTCCCTGAGGGTGAGCTAGTAA
>JBCAWW010000572.1:0-4297 GCA_038534415.1 Bacteroidota bacterium
TTCCCTACTACGGAAATTGCCTTCCCTCCCTCAAAAACAGGGTTTAACTTGCCCCCAATACGATTTCGGGATCGAAAACCCTAAGCAACTAGGCGTTCTGCGAAGCAGTATCATACAGTCCCCGAGCTCAAATATTAAGAGAAAGGCCCACTTTTATCTATTTTCAAGTTCTCATTTTGTATTACCGCTTCGCGGAACGCTCAGCTAAGCCCCTCATGATCGAAATCCTCCCCCTTGCAGACATCCAAAGAGTTGTGGCGCTGAGCCAGCAGCTACCCGAATTTCACCAGCCCTACCCCGCTCAAGTATATGAGCAAAGGCTCAAAGCAGTCCCTCACCTCATCCTGCTCAAACGACTAAGGGAGGAAGACGTAGCCTTTAAAGTAGGCTACCAACGAGAAAAGGATGGCAGTTTTTATAGTTGGATGGGAGGCGTTCTGCCGCAGGCAAGAAGAAAAGGAATCGCCCTAGCGCTAGCCCTCCAACAAGAGGCCTGGGCCAAGGCGCAAGGCTACAAAAGCATCAAATTTAAGACCCTCAACCGCCATAAACAGATGCTCCATTTTGCCTTGGGACGAGGCTTTGATATCATAGGGGTGGATGCGTTCCCCGAGCGAGGGGAAAACCGGATCTGGCTACAAAAAGAACTATAAAAAAACCCGTCTCGCCAAGCGAAACGGGCCTTATCATATTGTCTAGTACAGAGATCAAAGTAGTAAGTAGTTAGATCAATGTGTCTAAATACTAGCTACTCCCTGCTCAATACTTTTAGTAACGGTAGTATTCAGGCTTGAATGGCCCTTCAACAGCTACGCCGATATAGTCAGCTTGATCTTTACGAAGCTCTTCTAACTCAACACCAATTTTGGCGAGGTGAAGACGAGCTACTTTTTCGTCAAGGTGCTTAGGTAGCATGTACACTTTGTTTTCGTACTTATCACTGTTTTCCCAAAGCTCGAGCTGAGCAAGCGTCTGGTTGGTGAAAGAGTTAGACATTACGAAAGATGGGTGTCCAGTCGCGCAACCAAGGTTTACGAGACGACCTTCTGCCAATACGATCACGTCTTTGCCGTCGATGGTGTACATATCAACCTGAGGCTTAACGGTAACCTTGGTAGCACCGTAGTTGCCATTTAGCCAAGCCATGTCGATCTCATTGTCAAAGTGGCCAATGTTACAAACGATAGCCTTGTCTTTGGCGAGACGGAAGTGCTCTTCGGTCATGATGTCCTTATTACCGGTAGCAGTAACGATGATATCAGCGCGAGGCACTGCATTGACCATTTTCTTGACTTCAAAACCGTCCATTGCTGCTTGTAGGGCACAGATTGGATCGATTTCGGTAACGATCACACGCGCACCCGCTCCACGAAGAGAGGCAGCAGAACCCTTACCTACATCACCATATCCAGCAACTACGGCTACTTTACCGGCCATCATCACATCAGTAGCACGACGAATTGCGTCTACGAGAGATTCTTTACAACCGTATTTGTTATCAAACTTTGACTTAGTTACAGAGTCATTGACGTTGATAGCGGGCATAGGAAGAGTACCATTTTTGACACGCTCGTAAAGACGGTGTACACCCGTGGTAGTTTCTTCTGAGAGGCCTTTGATCGCATCAACTAGTTCAGGATAACGATCAAGAACCATATTGGTCAAATCGCCACCGTCGTCAAGAATCATATTAAGAGGCTGCTGTTCTTCACCGAAGAAAAGCGTTTGCTCGATACACCAATCAAACTCTTCTTCTGTCATCCCTTTCCAAGCATAAACTGCGATACCCGCATCAGCGATGGCAGCAGCAGCGTGGTCTTGAGTAGAGAAGATGTTACAAGATGACCAAGTAACCTCAGCGCCAAGTTCAACCAAAGTCTCGATCAAAACAGCAGTTTGGATTGTCATATGAAGACAACCTGCGATACGAGCACCTTTAAGTGGCTTAGTGTCGCCGTACTCTTCGCGAATTGCCATTAGACCTGGCATTTCTGCTTCTGCCAATTGGATCTCTTTGCGGCCCCAGGCGGCAAGTGAAATATCTTTAACCTTGTATGGTAGATATTTGGTTTGGACGTTGGACATATTAAAAATGAATTATGTTTTTACTATTTGCGGTGCAAAATTACAACGAAAGCCCATAATTAGAAAGAATTGTCTGCTTTTAGCAAAAGCATGAAAGCTTTTTAACAATTTAAAATTAAATTTGGGCGCTATTGCCTAAGCAGCAATATCAAAGCACTCAATCAGTAACACAATAATCATTAAGATGTTTAGTACTTTTTCCCGCATCGCGGGTTTAGGCTTGCTGGCTATCTGCCTTTGCATTCTTTCCTCCCTTTCTGCTCAAAACAACCCCAATCATCAATTGCTCTGGGAAATTAGCGGAAACGGCCTTGGCACTCCTTCCTATCTTTTTGGCACTATGCACGTTCGCGACAAGGAAGCTTTTGGCTTTCCGGACTCCGTATTGGCAAAATTATACCAGGTAGATGCCTTTGCGATGGAGGTCCATCCTGACTCCGCCACCAAAATTTTACTCGAAAGCTATCTTGACGAAAGGCGAGAAAGTCCCATGCTTAAGGAGGTATTATCGGAAGAAGAATTCACCGAATTAAATCAACGCTTTCAACAAGAGACTGGCATTTCCCTCGAAGGAATTTCTACCGATCGCCTTTTTCAAGTAGAGCAAATGTTGGGCGAAGTACCACCAGAAGAAGGAGATGCCCCAACTTTTGTAGATGCCTATTTATACAAACTCGCCCGCGGTTGGGGCAAAGGCATCATGGGCTTAGAAGACCCCAGAGACCAAATCGCACTGCTCAGCCATACCTCCGTCGAAGACGTCAAAAGATTGCTCGAAAGCGAAATCCAAATCAAGCAGAGCAAAAATTATCGTCAGCAATTGCTAGATGTCTACCAAAACGGGGAACTAGGTTCCATCGAAAACATGATTGATGATTGGCGCACTCAAGATTCTACCTATTACGCCATGATGTTGACCAATCGCAATATCGTAATGGCCAACTCCATGGAAGAGATTATGCAAAAGCAGAGCTTATTTGCCGCAGTGGGGACCGCCCATTTACCCGGCGATGATGGGGTAATCATGCTATTGCGCCAAAAAGGCTATACCCTAAAGCCTGTATCCGCAACTTATACGGGCCTCAAAGAATATTATGAATCATTGCCTTTACAGGAGCTCGCTTGGTACCAACACCAAGATCAAGAAAGTGGTTTTGCCATAGATTTTCCGACCCAGCCGATCTCGATAAGCCCTAAGTCAGTGCCCATCAAGATGTATATGACGCCCGACCTTACAGAAGGCACAGTTTATATGGCCGCCGGCTTTGCCTATCCAGGCATCGATCCCGAGGACTCAGTCCGTAGAGAAGAACTCTATCAGAGTATGGCGGAAAACATGATCAATAATTCTTCTCTAGGTGGCTTGCTAGAGGTTGAAGAGAGCCAAAACATCATTCATCAAGGAGTTGAGGGCCGAGAATTAAAGATAGGCTCTGAAAGTTGGCGCGCACCCGCAATGCGCTTGCGCATATTTATCAAAGAAGGCGCACTTTATATCGCGATGGCAGTCAAACAAAATAAAGATGTCGAGCTAGAGAGTGATCAGCGCTTTTTAGAGTCTCTCCGTTTCACGGAACGCATCGCTCCCTCTTGGCAAGCAATCGTAGATTCTCTTGCTGCCTTCAAAGTGGAGATGCCCGGCACCGCTGTTTTTCAAGAACAAAGTACCGAAACGGAGGATCAAAATATCAGAATGCGGCTTTACCAAAGTAGCTCTACTGATGATGGTTCAAACTACGGTAGCTTTTCCTATTTCTACCCCATAGATACTTACTTTCCCGATGATACTGCGGCCATCAATATGTCCTTAGATGCGATTGCAGCACGCTTCCCGACGATGGAAGTAGTCAAGGATACCCTCTATTGGGAAGATGGCTTTGCATACGGCATGCAGACTTTTCGCTTACCAGAACAAGGCTTCACCATAGATTTACAGGTGATTTTACACACCAATCGGCAATACCTCAACATGGCTGTTTATTATCCAGATCGAGCGGGGGATGCGCCAAAAAAGTTTTTTGATTCCTTTGAGGTCTTGCCGTATAGAGAGTCTAGGTGGAAATCCTACACAGCCGATGACAGTTCTTTTTCTGTAGCCTTTCCGGAGGGTACTGTAAAGCCCAGCTCCGAGGATATCACCATCGAGTCATTTGATAGCTACTATTTGTACAATACCGAATGGAAAAGGTCCAGCAACTACTCACTCCTCGAC
>JBCAWW010000573.1:0-4292 GCA_038534415.1 Bacteroidota bacterium
ATATGCGTAATGGCGTCTTGGCGCTATTCTGCATGATCTTAGGCCTTCTGGTACCGACTCTTCTTTCTGCACAAGATTGTGAATTGAGTCTCCATGGGCAGGTCGTGCAAAGCGAAAACAATCAGCCTTTGGCTTATGCTAAAGTCTTGATAGAAGAACTCGGTCAAACTGTTTTGACGGACTCGAATGGTTATTATCGAATCCTCAATGTTTGTCCGGGGACCTACACTTTGGTTTGCTCACATGAAGCCTGTAATCACGAAGTGGTTGTCTGTGAGCTAGACCATGAAAGCAACGATTTCCGTTTTGAACTAGAACAGCATCATTTTCATCTCGGTGAGGTCGAAATTAGAGGCGTTCGCAAAGCGGATGAAACGACCCAAGCTAGCGTTCGCCTGAAAGGCAGATCCCTACAATCACAACAAGCCAAAAGTCTGGCTGAGGCTGTGGCTACCTTGCCGGGTGTCAATATCCTCAAGACGGGGGCTACTATCAATAAGCCCATCATCCACGGTCTGCATAGCAATCGAGTACTAATTCTCAATCATGGGATCAGACTCGAAGGCCAGCAATGGGGCTCAGAGCACGCGCCGGAAATTGATCCGTTTTTAGCTACGCAACTACAAATCATCAAAGGTGCAAGCAGTGTACGCTATGGTTCGGGTGCAGTAGCAGGAGTGATCCTCGTTGAGCCACCTGCTTTACCGGATTCGGTGGACATAGGCGGCAAAGTCCATCTGCAAGGCTTTAGCAATGGTCGCCAAGGAGTTGCTTCGGCCACTTTGGAAGGTAAAACGGACGGTTTTCCTTTGCGGTGGCGTGTCCAAGGGACGCTCAAAAAAGGGGGAAATCTACATACCCCAGATTACTATCTCGAAAATACGGGGATATCTGAGCGTAATTTTTCGGTAGCCCTAGGCACTGGCAATATTCGTAAAGGAGTGGAGGTCTTTTACAATCAGTTTCGCACTAAGATTGGCGTATTGTCTCCGGCTCACGTCAATAGCTTATTGGATATTGAACGCGCCTTAGAAAGAGAAATCCCTTTTGGGGCTGATACGGTTGGCTTTACCTACAACCTAAAGCGGCCCTATCAGGATATTGCGCATCATTTGGCCAAACTATATGCTTTCCAGCGTTTTGAAAGTGGAAAACTGAGTTTTACTTATGCTTATCAGTACAACCGCCGGAAAGAGTTTGATAAGCATCGACCCAGAGGGACAGATGATAATGGGGAAGATATCGCTGAGTTAGACTTTCGCATCTACACCCACACTGGCGAACTACTTTGGGAGCAAAGACCCATTAATGGCTGGAAAGGAAGTTTTGGCATCTTTGGTATCTATCAAAATAACTCGCTCAACGGACGACCCTTTATCCCTAACTTTATTTCCATAGGTGGCGAAGCCTTTGCGATTGAGCGTTATCAGCAAGAAAATTGGGAAGTAGAAGTTGGTGTCCGCTATGACTACCGCTACTTGCATAGTGCCCGTGAAGAATCGGGTATAGATATTTATTCGGTTCAGACCTTTCAAAATGTATCGGGGACTTTGGGAGCAAACCTTCGGTTGAACGAATACCTCCAGCTACGCGCCAATTTGGGCTCGGCTTGGCGCCCTCCCAATGTCAATGAAATGTTTAGTGATGGCCTGCATCATGGCGCTGCCGCCGTGGAGGTGGGAGATAGTACCTTGACCCCTGAGCAAGCGATCAAAGGTATTTTGGCTTTAGAAGTCAATAACTATCGAGGCTGGGGAGGTGAGTTGAGTGCTTATTATCAGCACTTCTTCAACTTTATCTATAAAAGCCCTGATGGCTTCGAGCGTACCATTAGAGGCACTTTTCCGCTCTTGGTCTACACCCAGAACCGCGCTCGGATCACGGGAGCAGATGTCGATCTGCATTATACTTCAAACTTTGGCTTGCGTTGGGAAGCGAAGGCTTCCTATCTCCTCGCAGACAATCTAGATACGGATGAGCCTCTCATATTTATGCCTGCCAACTGGGTAGAATCTGCCTTGCAGTACACCTATGCTACTGAAGGGCAGTGGAGAAATCCATTTGTCAAGTTGGGAGTTAGACATGTGTTTGAGCAAAAACGTGTGCCGCAAGGAGTCGATATCCTGGAGCCTCCGGCTGCCTATACTTTGACCCATCTTAGTGGGGGCATACGTTACCTAGGCGATAATAGCCATTGGGATTTTGGCTTTGAAGTCAGCAATCTATTCAATGTAACCTATCGCGATTATCTCAATCGCTTTCGCTACTACGCCGATGATATCGGCCGCAATATCTCGCTACGAATTAACTATCAATTTTAGATAACCCTCTCAAATTAGTTACCGATGAACATTTTTAAGTCTTTTCTATTTCTCGCGCTTTGCGCAACGATTATCCTCCCCGCTTGTACGCCAGATGAGCCTATCGATGGCGAAGAAGAAATCGATACTGTCCGTATCCTGATCGACGGTCAGACGATCGATTGGTCTGTGGATGATACCACTAACCCAACTATCACCCTTGAGGCTGGTAAAACTTACGCAGTTGAAGTACAATTTTGGAACCTAGCAGAAAACGAAAACGTTACTACCGAGGTCCAAGAAGAAGATGATGAGCACTTGGTCTGCTACGAAACTGGAGCAGCAGATTTGACGGTTACTGCTACTGATTCTGACGGTACTTTTGAAATCGGACTTGCCACTGAATGGGTAGCTGGTTCTGCTTCTACTGGAACTCTTTCCGTAGAGCTACGCCACCAGCCAGACGTGAAAGACGGTACTTGTACTCCTGGAGACGCAGACGTACTTGCCGACTTCGAAATCGTGATCCAATAAGCTTGGATATATAAATGTGTGAATGTAGGCGCGGCTTTTTGTCGTGCCTACTTTTTTCCTGGCTAGTCCTCGGTCCTCAATTTAGCTCGAGGGCTATCATCAATTTCAAAACTAATTCTTAAAAAAAATTACGATGAGCACTTTCAAATCTTTTCTTTTTATCGCGCTTTGCGGAACGATTATCCTTTCCGCTTGTAGACCAACTGAGCCTGTTGGAGAGGAAGAAGAAATCGATACCGTTCGTATCCTCATTGACGGTCAGACGATCGAATGGTCTGTGGATGACACCACTAACCCTAGCATCACGCTTGAAGCAGGTAAGACTTATCCCGTAGAAATTCAGTTCTGGAACTTAGAGGAAAACGAAAACGAAAACGTTACCCTTGAGGTGCAGGAAGAAGATGATGAGCACTTAGTCTGCTACGAAGCCAATGGCGTAGCGATGACCGTTACTGCTACTGATTCTGATGGTACGCATCCTATCGGCCTAGCAACAGAGTGGGAAACGGCGACCAGCTCTACAGGTACACTGACAGTTGAATTGCGTCATCAGCCAGACGTGAAAGACGGTACTTGTACTCCCGGTGATACAGACGTGCTAGCCGACTTTGAAGTTGTCGTCCAATAGTTTTTGATAAATAATTAATCTGGTAGGTTTGACAGGCTTGTCAAACCTACTTCTTTTTACCAAGCTAGCTCTCTGCCCAAATACTGAGCTAAAGCCTCGTTGTGCGGCTGAAAGTAACTTTTAAGTCTCTGGCGCATATGCCCCGGCAAATCCGCCTTAGTGGCTTGATTATAGCGTTTTTGGAGCTCCTCACCATAGTCATGGGAGCTTAAACCTAGAAAATCTATTAAGTCAGCCATGATCTGCGGGGCTCGTTGAGGATCTCCCAGTTCCTCTGTGATGACAATCTGTAAGCGGTCCCGCCCAAAAGTATCTATCCATGCGGGTAGATGATCTAGATAACGACTACAAGCCAGATAGCGATGATGCTCCCCAGCCAGCTCGGCCTCAATATCCGTTTGAAAGTCCTTGACGCTAAATCCTTGGTCGCGGCCTTCGGCCTGAAAACGTTGATGCATCCGATGCGAGGAGAAGCAGCGTTCGACGGGGTCGCGCAAACACAAAATCAATTTGGCCTCAGGCACATACTGCTGCAATAGGCTAGGGGAGACCTCCCGAAAAGTATTGGCACTGGCCTCTCCGGTAATGTATGTTTGCCCTGCTAGGCGTTTTTTCTGGACGTCTAGATGATAGATTCTCCCTTGCTCGTTGAGCTCGGGCCAAACAAAAGATAAATCTCCTTGATACTGCCTAGGCGGAAATAAAGCCCAATAGGACTCGATTTCCCGTTCCACGAAGTGGGGCCCTTTACTAAAAAACTGAGGCTCTTTGAGCTGGCAAGGCAATACTTGGGGATGGGCCACCAAATAGCGGTATAGAGAAGAAGTACC
>JBCAWW010000574.1:0-4291 GCA_038534415.1 Bacteroidota bacterium
GATTATAGCGTCGAGATAAATGTCTCTTTGTATAGCCATCCTGATATCATGGCTAATCACCATCTAGTTACTATCCCTATCTTTGGGACTGATACGGTATCTGCTGCTGATCGAAATAAAAAGTTTAGTTGCAAACTGAATGGCGGTACCCCTACTTTTTTAAACCCTTTGCCTGCAACCTTACCCCAACTCACGGGAGGGCAAGTAAAATATTATGACATTCTTTTTCATGAATTGGGAACCGTATACCGTGTACAAATGGGAGCGGGAACTGAAAATATGCTGAATCCAGTCAATTTTAATGCGGTTCTCCAGGAATCTGGAAATGGGCCCGAAACCAATATGAGTCTTTCCATGCCTGAAAACGAAAACCATATTGGATTTAACATGACTAATGAAACTGGATTTGCGTTTTTGCCGCATCCACATGGGGTTAGCGGGACTGCAGTACACCTAAACATTTCGGCATATTATGCTGATCGAAATATTGGTATTCATTTTCCTTTAGAAGGCGCTTCGTACCAAAGCCCTAATCCACTTTCCCATCAAACTGGCGATTTGAAAATTGAGCTAGTGTAAAGCGAGCTGACATAAAAATCAGATTCAAAAAAATAAGCTGGAAGCGTAGAGATCATTCTACTACACTTCCAGCTTTACAATAATAGAGGTACTACTAACTCCCCATCAAGGCTTCAATCTCTTCTACCTCTCTAGGGATATTGGCCATCAAATCATGTGGCCCATCAGCCGTGATCAAAATATCGTTTTCGATACGAATGCCCAAGTCCTCCGCAGGAATGTAAATCCCTGGCTCACATGTAAAGACCATGCCTGCTTTGAAGGGCTCAAACCAATTGCCTACATCGTGAGTGTCAAGTCCTAAGAAGTGAGAGGTGCCATGCATAAAATACTTCTTATAAGCAGGCTTGTCTGGATCTTGATTATCAACTTCTTCCTGAGTCAGAAGCCCTAGTTTTACCAATTCTACAGTCATCAGTTCGCCCACCCTTTTGTGATAGGCGTCAAGGGTGTTGCCTACTACCAGCATATCTGTCGCGGCCTTCATCACATTGAGGACAGCATTATAAACGTCCTTTTGACGCTCCGTAAATTTGCCACTCACAGGGATACTCCGGCTAAGGTCTGCCGAATAATTACCGTACTCAGCCCCAAAATCCATCAAGATCACATCGCCCGCCTGACACTCTTCATTATTGTCGATATAGTGGAGGACACAAGCATTCTTGCCCGAAGCAATGATCGAATCATAAGCAGGACCAGTAGCCCGATTGCGCAAAAACTCATGCTGAATCTCTGCCTCAATCTCATGCTCCCAAACGCCTGGCTTGACAAAGCCCAGCACTCTGCGAAAAGCTTTTTCTGTGATATCGCAAGCCGTTTGCAACTGAGCGAGCTCGGCTTCATGTTTCACAGAACGTAAGGCTTCAGTGATCGGTGCCGAACGATAAATCTGATGGGCAGGGAACTCCTGCCGAAACTTTTCGGCTAGGCGATGCCCCGCGCTACGCGTGCTCAGTGAGTTGCGCATATGCTCATTGATATCTAGATATACGCCATCAAAGTAAGAGATCAAGCGACGGACCATATCATCAAACTGATGAAACCAATGTACCTCTTGGACCCCAGAAGCTTCGCGGGCTTCGGCCTTAGAGTATTTCCAGCCTTCCCAAACCTGTATATGCTCATTGGTCTCGCGGATAAAGAGCATTTCTTTGTACTCTTCCTTAGGGGCGTCCGGAAACAAGAGGAGGATGACCTCTTCTTGGTCGAGACCAGCCATATAATAGGTATTGCTGTTTTGAGTGAAGCGATACATACCATCCGCATTATTCATCACCTGATCATTGGCGTGAAAAATCGCAACGGTATTGGGTTTCATCTTAGCGGCAAAGTTGGCGCGATTATGAATAAATAACTCCTTGGGTGGCGGGGTATATTTCATCGATAATTTTTTGATTGTAAATAGGAAGGCATTTATTGCCTACTCAAATATAGGTAGTAGAATGAAGAAAAAAGCGATCCTCTTCCTAGTCTTTGCCCTCCTCTGCGTGCTGATTAGTGCTTATCCCATCTTATACTATCTGAGTCCGGGTAAATTTGCGCTGATGAACACTAAGTCAGATACCCTGCTCGCCAATCTTTGGTGGCAGATTGGTTTTTATACCCACATCACTTTTGGTGGCATCGCTTTATTGATCGGCTGGACTCAGTTTTGGGCGCCCTGGAGGCTCAAATATTTGGTTTGGCATCGCTTATTGGGCAAGTTATATGTGATCTCCGTATTGCTGAGTGCGACGGCGGGATTTGGGATAGGGCTTTTTGCGACAGGCGGGTGGGTGAGTGCTGCTGGCTTTGTGAGTTTGGCGATTTTTTGGTTTGCCACTTCGTGGAACGCTTATCTCGCGATCAGGCAGGGCGATGTTGATCGGCATCAACGTATGATGCTTTATAGCTTTGCGGCTACTTTTGCGGCGGTGAGCTTGAGATTGTGGATGCCATTGTTGATTGCTGGCTTTGGTAGCTTCTTGCCGGCTTATCGGGTAGTAGCTTGGTTGAGTTGGGTGCCCAATGTGCTCTTGGCTCATTTTTATCTGCTCCCAAGACTCAAAGCTCGAGCTCTCCATTTGCAAGCTCCTACAGATGAAGAGAATCGTTCCGCGCAGCGGTAACAAAAGCCAAAATTTCGAATCACAAATACTAAATATTCAAGCTCCCAATCCTGCCAAAATCTGTAAAGCGCATAGCTTATTGGACATTTCCCGGCCTTCCGCGCGGCGGTAAGAAAAAAACCTAAAAAAATTGTGGAGGATGCTTGCGCACATTTTATAAATTTATGTACCTTTGCATCCCCTTCGGTAATAAACGCTGAAAAGCAAATTGACCTATGGTGTAATTGGCAACACAGCTGATTTTGGTTCAGTCGTTCTAGGTTCGAGTCCTAGTAGGTCAACAAAAACTCTGCATGTCTTCCTCACAGATCAAAATATTTTCGGGCTCCAGTTCCCGATACCTATCTGAGAAAATCGCAGATTACTTCGGTTCTCCCCTTGGCGAAATCGAGCTGCTAAAGTTCAGCGATGGAGAGATGCAAGTATATTACGAAGAGTCCATCCGTGGCTGCGACCTATTTCTAGTCCAATCTACATTTTGCCCAGCTGACAACTTTATGGAGTTGTTTTTGATGATTGATGCTGCTAAGCGCGCATCAGCTCGTCAGGTGGTAGTAGCAATGCCTTACTTTGGATATGCGCGTCAAGACCGCAAATTCAAGTCGAGGGTTTCTATTGGTGCTAAACTGGTAGCCAATTTGCTCACTACTGCAGGGGCAGACCGGATCATGACGATGGATTTGCATGCTGGTCAGATTCAAGGCTTTTTTGATATTCCTCTGGATCACTTGGATGCTTCGGCTGTATTTGTGCCGCATCTTCGCAAAATGAATCTCGAAAACATGGTGATCGCTTCTCCTGATATTGGGGGTGCGGCCCGTGCTCGAAAATATGCCAAACACCTCAATGCTGAGTTGATTTTGGTGGATAAGCACCGCGAACGTCCCAATGAAGTTGCTTCTATGCAGGTAATTGGAGATCCAAGCGGTAAAAACATCATCTTGATTGATGACTTGATCGATACGGCAGGTACGCTTTGTAAGGCTGCCGATGTATTGATGGGAGAAGGAGCGCTTTCAGTACGAGCGGTAGCTACGCACCCGATATTTTCTGGGCCGGCTATTGATCGTATCGAAGCTTCACAGTTAGTAGAAGTCTTTACTACAGATACAATCCCGCAAACACGGGAATCTGAAAAGATCAAAGTGCTTACCATCGCACAGATCTTTGCCAAAGCCTTCCGCAAGCTGCACAATAATGAGTCGATTAGCTCATTGTTTATCTAAGTACTGAACTTTAGGATTTTTGCTTTGTTGATTTTTGCGATCAAGCACCCGACAAATCAATCATTCAACAATTTTCTTTACAGTTTTTCCTCTGCAGCAGTTACGTCTGTCTCTTCATATTTTGAAGGACACTTCATTTGGATTTCGTCGGCCATAAAGACTGCTTTTTCTTTTTCGTAAGAGCCAACGATCACAATCTTTTCTGCCTGTTCAAAATTCACTGGTTTAGGATCATAGAAGTATACCAGCATCTCTTCTTCGTTTTCATCCTGGAGATAAAACTTAAATAAGTCTCGGTCCATGTCATAGTCCGCTTGGTCTCTTTTGACCCACTGCCCAACTATGTGGACTTTCTTGCCACTACCAACGGCTTCA
>JBCAWW010000575.1:0-4287 GCA_038534415.1 Bacteroidota bacterium
CTTACTACCAATGGCACCAAAGAGCATTTGAGCACTGAGCTCCTCACTCACTTTGTTGCCCTTGGTAGTAAGGGTAAGCTACCGGTTACGATCAATGAAAATTTTCCCTTTGGTTTTGGCATCGATACTGAAGGTGGACTGCGGCTGCAATATGGCGCTCCTGAAGAAGTGCAATGGGATGGCGGCTGGCTAGAAATGCAACTAGACTCTATTGTGGGCTTGGGCCTAGATGCAGAAGCGTTCCCCGGAGGGGTCCTCCTCGTAGCCAAGAACAGCAAAGTAGTCTTTGAAAAAGCATATGGCTACCACACGTACGAGCAGCAAATCTCAACTCAACGCGATGATATTTTTGACTTTGCCTCCGTAACCAAGATCACCGGACCTTTGCCGGCACTGATGCAATTACATGGCGTGGGTAAGTTTGAGCTCGAAGCCCCTATGTCAGCTTATTGGCCTGAGTTGGCAGGGAGTAACAAAGCCGATCTAAAATGGCGCAATGTGCTCGCTCACAATGCTGGTTTGCAAGCCTGGATACCTTATTGGACGTCTACCGTACCTTGGTGGAACAAATGGCTGCTCAAAAAGCCGTTAAAGTTTAAGAAGAATACCTTTGCGATGGATTCCTCGGCTACTTTTCCGGTTAAAGTTTCTGCTCAGCTTTATCTCCATAAAGACTATCGGCAGAGGATGTACGAAGCCATAAGAAAATCTCCTATCAATGAAAATCCCGGGTATTTATATTCCGGGCTTTCTTTTTATCTCTACCCCGACATGATTACCCAAATGACGGGCCGAGCGTATGAGACCTATTGCAAAGAGGAGGTTTACCGCAAGTTAGGGGCTTATACCATTACATGGAACGCTTGGCAACATTTCCCGATGGAGCGAATTGTCCCTACTGAGCAGGATACCTTTTTTAGGCAGGAACTCTTGCACGGCTATGTCCATGATGAAGGTGCAGCCATGATGGGAGGCGTCTCAGGCAATGCGGGTTTGTTTGGGACGGCCAACGACCTAGCCAAGATCATGCAGATGTACAGCAATATGGGTACATATGGTGGGGAGCAAATTATCCCAGAGGCCAGCATGAAAGAATTTACCGCCTACCAGTTCCGCGCAGCGGGCAACCGCAGGGGACTTGGTTTTGATAAACCGATGCTAGAAGATCGTGAGAGGGGCTATGTCGCTCCCAGTGCCTCAGAAAGTAGTTTCGGGCACTCTGGATATACGGGCATTTTTACGTGGGCCGATCCAGCGGAAGATTTGGTGATTGTATTTATGTCTAATCGCGTGCATCCAACGCGGCTCAATCGCAAGGTATACGCGATGGAAATATACCAGAAGTTGCATGAGGTTTGTTATGCGGCTAGTCGCCGAACGCTAAAATGATCCTGAAGTTTGAGGATTTCTTCCAGGATCATTTTGTTTTTATGCGAGGTCGATTGATGGGGGCTTAACTTCCGATCGTATGTCCACCCCAATCTCTAATTGTATCTGTTGGTGGTTCGAATATATTGTAAGGGTTAGCTAAAATACTTTCGATACCAGTCGCTACTATATCGAAGCGAACCCCTTCATTCACTGCAATGATAAGGCGTGCCATACCTTGTAAGACATCTACTGGCACTGGCCCTTGACCATGGTAATGACTAACGGCTTCCAAGGCTGCAGACAAATTCATTTCTGTAATAGTGGGAAGTTGTCCGGGATAACCAAAACCTGCGTAATCACCGTTTAGACCGCCTGGGAAAGGATTTCCTGGAATAGGAGTCCCAATGTTGCCCACGTTAAAGTTCCATATCCCATTATTATTACCAAAGGCCACAGTATATATAGAAGCATTAACCGGGGGTTCTTGAGAGTTAGGTTGGAAGGCAAGATTGACGTACATGTCAGCCTCACTTGTAGTATTGGGATCAAAAATCGTTACTCGCTGAATAAAAGCCCGAGTTCCATTTGCTCTAATAGCTGATCTCAGAGAGCTAATATCTGAAGAATAGGCTCCTCCATGTTGTAGTCTAATTTGCATAACTAAAGGTTTATAGATAATTCCCTACTCTAATTGAAAAGGCTTTTCGGGTACCGCCCTATAGGTTTGTTTTTTTTTGATTTCCAGTCATCAACGCTTTAGGCCGTCATCCAAATCACGCTATCTCCTTTATAATCATATTGGGCATAGTTTTCGTCGATTTTAAGGATGTTTCCATTGATGTTGACCTTGCTGGCTAGCCGCTGTACCACTTGATAGCCACGATGGTCAACGCCTTCGACATTGCTATTTGAGCGCCAATAGTGTTGGAAAGAAAGGCGTTTATAGAGAGTTGCAGAGTCAAGGAAATTGTTATATCCCACGTATAGACCTGGGCTATACCCGGCATTGTTAACGGCAGTATACCATGCCTGACAATAATCGACGATGGCCTGCATATTATGATGAAAAGTAGGATTTATTCCTTCCAGATCTAGCCAAATATTGATGCCTTTGCTCAGGCCCAAAGCTTGAGCATGATTCGCCGCGTTTGTGCCATATTCCTGTCCTAAGGCACCATAGGGTTCCCAACCGGCTTGCTCCACATGTTGGACTGCCATCAAGGCAAGGCCTGCATTGAGGATATCCTGAACTTCTTGTGTTTGCAAATCATGGGCCTGCTGCACCTTTTGTCTAGAGAGATAGCGTAAGCAAAATCGATAGCCCTTTTGGTAAAACCATTGGGCTTGATCTGCAGAAATGACTTGATTGATATCAAAGCCTTTTGGGCTGGGTTGGGCCTTAGCTGTTTGGTAGGTAGACATTTGGTTTGATGTTTGTTTTTCAAACATTGATGCATTCATGTGAAATTCTTGGAGTCTTGACTATGCGCGTGCTGCTTTGATGCTTGGCCGACTAGGGGCGATATCAGAAGGAGATTTGCACGATATCACCCGCTATTTATTGGTAGTTAGTTGTATTTCTACCGCTTCGCGGAACGTTTATCGAGAGCTATGAACGATTAGGCAATGTCCAGTCGAAATAAAGTCATGGTGGGACTTTTTGCTACTGCCTCAAAAGGCCTTTTCGCCACAAGCTGTTCCTGAGTATCTTGATCAATGATGGCAACGAGCATGATTCTCCTATATTTCGGCCCTAATGATTCGAGTTTTTTGATGTCATCCGCCACGTCTTTCAACAATTTGGCAGCGAGGTATTTTGGCGTCTGGGCTTTTATTTCTACCGCATAAGGGACAGCATCCTGAGTATTACTGTTTATGAGCCAGTCTAATCTGCCTCCATCAATCGGTACTTCTCGGCGAAAATCGAATTGAATTTTATAAATCGCATCAATGAAGGCGATGAAATCGATTTGAATCCAATATTCCCAGCCCCCTTCTACGTCCGGGATAGTAGGGAGAAAGCGATTCGTAATCCATCCTTGTAGATCTTTGTTAAAATCCTGTATTACATAAGGAGTCGGCATAATGTCTGTATTGAGAGTGATTTTTTTATCTGAGGGCAGGCTGGTATTGACATCAATCAAAAATCCGATCTGAAGGAGCAGTCAAACTCACATCAGCTGATTGTAATGGGGGAGAAGCACTTGCTGCGCTGGTCGGAGTGAGTTTCATATTGCCACTACTTGGGGGAGTTTCAATGATCTGGCTAATCGCATCAAAAGAGACTGCGGTGGTAAGACGCGGAAATTCTTGGATTGTCAACTCTACCCAGCGGCCAATGGCCTGTTTGCTTAGATATAATGAGTCAGTAACCATTCCGATTAGTTTGAACCTATCATTATCCTGCGCCAGGACTGGTCCCCCACTGAAACCGGGAGAGACAGAGGCATCGAGGACGAACTGACTACTGTTTCCTTCAAAAAAGTCCTGTATCTCTGCGATTGTTCCTGTCCTTAGCGTTTTGTTTTTTAGTATACCAGGAAAGCCCAAAAAAGCGATATCGCTTCCTATATTGATATTGGCCGCTTCCATTGCTTGTTTATTGAGAGTCTCCCCCTCTAAAAAAGCCTTGCTACCCGGCAAAATATTCGATGTAATATTCCAAATCGCAATATCCCTCTGAGGCTGCCTAATCAATCTTTCTAAAGGCAGGATGGGGGATTCGTGTGTTTGATAGGTAGGGCCAGTACGCGATGTGATACTATATTTTACTTGTTGTTGCCCTCTGATGACGTGATCCGCAGTAATCAGATATGTCTGGCTAGCATGGGTATAGAGAAAACCACTGCCTATTCGGGACCAGTCCGAAGGATCGGGAGACATACTACCATATAACTGTACCGTTGAATTATATAT
>JBCAWW010000576.1:0-4282 GCA_038534415.1 Bacteroidota bacterium
ACTTAATACTATATACTTTCTACCGACTACTAATTCCGTAAAGGTTTGCCCGTTTGTAGCATATGCTGCATCCGTTCTTGGGTCTTCTTCTCTCCTGCTAAGCTCATGAAAGCTTCGCGCTCGAGATCTAGAAGATATTGCTCCGAGACAACATTGTCATCTCCGCTCAAATCTCCACCACACATTACATAAGCTATTTTACGAGCGATTAGGGCATCGTGTTTAGAGGCATAATGCCCAAACTCTAGCCCTGCCACTCCTGCATAAAAGGTTGCCAAAGCATTACGACCCAGTACTTTGATGTCCTTACGCATAGCAGGAGGAGTATAACCTGCGGCAGCCATTTCAAGTACCGCTTCTTTGGCCTCCTTAATGCGGCGGTCTACGTTCATCACTACGCGATCAGTAGGACGGAAGATGTTCATTTTGCGCGCTTCTTCGGCTGATGTCGCCACTTTAGCGGTCGCAATACTCATCAAGTAATCCTGCACGATAGTCGGAGCAATCGCACCTGTTTTGCTGTAATCGTCATAAGCACGAACCGCAAACTCTTTGGTACCACCACCACCGGGGATCAAACCAACACCCACCTCAACGAGGCCGATATACGTTTCTGCCGAAGCAACTGCCATATCAGAGTGAAGGGTAAACTCACATCCACCCCCTAAAGTCATTTGGTGAGGCGCGACTACAACTGGTACGCCAGAAAGACGCAGACGCATCGAGGTGTCTTGGAAAAACTTCACCGCTTGATCTAGCTGGTCCCACTGACCTTGACCGGCCATCATGAGCATGAGCATGACGTTGGCTCCAACCGTAAAGTTGGCACCTTCGTTGGCGATCACGACTCCATTATAATTATGCTTTTCAGCGTAATCGATCGCTTCGTGGATGGCTTGGAGATTTCCTTCGCCGATGGCATTCATCTTAGAG
This sequence comes from Bacteroidota bacterium, assembly GCA_038534415.1. Classification (GTDB taxonomy): domain Bacteria; phylum Bacteroidota; class Bacteroidia; order J057; family J057; genus JBCAWW01. The sequence continues at coordinate 934 of JBCAWW010000576.1, forward strand.
TGAAACTCGACGTTCAATACGCCATCACCAAGGTCGATTACAGAGGCTTCTGAACTGTTCCAAACCACATTGCCTTCACGTACGGTGTCAAGCAAGATGAGTGATTCAGCACCAGGGATTGCCTGATATGATTTTGTACTCGGAGAGTAAAATTTGCGTTGACCGTTTTCTACTTTGTAGAACGTTTTGTGCCCGGCTGCCGCCATCTCTGAGACCCAATCGGCAACTTTGAGGCCGAGGCCTTCAAAATGAGACATCGTCTTTTCGATACCGATCATATCCCAGTTTTCGAATGGACCTTTGTCCCAACCAAAACCAGCGCGTACCGCATCATCGATCTGGTAAAGCTCATCGGCAATCTCAGGGATACGATTTGATACGTAGGCAAATAGCCCTAAGCTAGAACGGCGGGTAAATTCACCTGCCTTGTCATCTGCATCAAAAAGCGTATTCATACGCTTGGCGAGCTTACTAGATTTCTTGGCTAGCTTAACCGTCGGTAGATCTGGCTTGATCTTATCGCGATATTCTAAGGTGTTGAGGTCTAGCGAAAGAATCTTACGCTTACCTTTTTCGTCCTTGGTCTTTTTATAAAATCCTTGCTTGGTCTTATCGCCCAACCATTTGTTGTCGAGCATCTTTTGCATAAACTCTGGGATCGCGAAGATCGCATGCTGCTCATCATCTGGACAGTTGTTGGCGATGCCGTTCATGACGTGGCCAGAAGTATCCAAACCAACCAAATCACTCAGGCGGAAAGTACCTGATTTAGGCTTACCGCTGACGGGGCCCGTCAAAGTATCTACTTCCTCGATCGTAAGGCCCATGTCCTGGACAATCTGGAAGATATTGCTGATCGCATAGATACCGACACGGTTGGCGATAAAGGCCGGAGTGTCTTTACAAAGCACGGTTTGCTTACCGAGGAAGATATCCCCATAGTGCATCATAAAATCAATGATGTCACTATCAGTATCAGGTCCCGGAATCACTTCCAACAATCGCAGATAGCGCGGTGGGTTGAAAAAGTGAGTGCCAAAAAAGTTTTTACGGAAATCTTCGCTGCGACCTTCCTGGATCATATGGATCGGAATACCAGAGGTATTGGTCGTTACGAGGCTACCTTCTTTGCGGTATTTCTCTACCTTCTCGAAGATGATGTGCTTGATGTCCAATCTTTCGACTACGGCTTCTAATACCCAGTCACAGTCGGCGATCTTTTCAAAATCGTCATCAAAGTTACCAGTGGTGATCAGTTTAGCGCTGTCTTTGACGTAGAGGGCAGCAGGTTTGCCTTTGACTGCAGCAGTTAAGGCATCATTGACGAGGCGATTGCGTACGGCCTTGTGCTCAAGGCTTAGTCCTTTGGCTTGTTCTTTTGCGTTTAGTTCTCGGGGGACGATGTCCAGCAGCAGTACTTCGACACCAATGTTGGCGAAGTGACATGCGATACGGGAGCCCATCACGCCAGAACCTAGTACCGCGACTTTTTTGATGGTGCGGTATTGAGGGTTACGGGTTTGTTGCGTTGCTTTTTCAGCTACCAGCATGAGGATAGTTTTTGATTACTTCTTGTATTGAATCCATCACTTCGAAGAAAGTGACGAGTTTTTCCTGAGGGATATTATTGTACAACTCCTTGTTAAAGCCAATCACCACATCTTTGGAGACGGCTTTTTTACGTAGGCCTTCTTCTGTAAGAAAGATACGCACCATGCGGCCATCATTAGGGTCGGCTTGGCGATAGATATAGTTTCTTTCCTCCAATTTGTTGAGCATACGAGTGAGGCTGCGTGCTTCCATGCCCATCAAAGGGGCGATTTTGGTGGCCGGAGTCCCCTGTTTATCATCTATATGAAGAAGTACAAAGCCAATATTAGTGGTAATGTCTTGTTTTTGAGCGAGTTGATTGTACATACGCGAGATAGCGAGCCAGGTGACTTTGATATCAAAGCCGATGGCGCGTTTCTGCTCTTTTATATTGATTTCCACTGTATGGCGGGTATAAAGTTAAAAGCACAACACAATAAAAATGTTATGCTTGCATACAATTTTACAAAAATCGCCCCCGAAAAGCAAGGCATAGAAAAAGGGAAAGCTACATGCTTCCCCTGAGAAGGTTTGGATACAATAAAGTACGGTTTTTGGGAGTATTCTCGTGCTTTGAGGCCTGTTTTGGGGTTTTACCGCTGCGCGGAACGCTTCTCTCTATTGCCCGGAGGTTTGAGCATTTAAGTAGACTGAGTCGAAAAATGCCGTATGCATGCATCATTATCTCTACAAGCTAGTGCTAAGCCTCTTGTGGCCTAATAGGTCGCTACCGAAGATTGGCTGTTGGTATGGGCATGCGTGCCGCACCCAAAGAGATAAGCGTTCCGCGCAGCGGTGCCAAAAAGAAAAGAGCTCCCCATAATCCCAGACCCATCAAAAATTCTACAGCGTCCACCCCACAAAAATCACCCCCCAATAGTGCATCGCAAGCCGGCTATGCTCAAATTCAGCGGTGCCAAGGTGCAAGCCATAGCCTGTATGGAAATGTGATCCCCGATAGACAGCGCCAAGTTCAGCTTCCCAGACTTCGCGCTTGAGTCTATGAGCGGGAATGACATAGTGTGAATCCCTAAACTGTCCCTGCAAGAGCGCATTGTAGAGTTGGTAACGCAGCCCCCCCTGCGTATAGAAAAACCACTCGCTTTTGCCTTTGATCGGTAAAGAAACATCGGGACGAGAGGCGGGTACCCACTGCGTGGAACGAATCTTCCCAAAGCGTAGCCCCAAGCCTTGAAATAATTGCGTTTGAGAGCCTAGCTGCGCTTCACTCTGACTACTGACTTGCAAAAATTGCGGCAATATATCTTGGCCGATACCTTGCTTGAGACTCGTAGCTAGGGTCAAGGTCGGTTCTCCTCCAGCCGAGATTTGAGTAGGCCAGCCTTCAGGGTGAGTAGGAAAATTTGACTCCCGAAGATTGCGGGTCATCGCATGGGCTTTGACTTGAAATTGCGGGGGCAGTTTGAGCCCCATAAATCCGAGAGCGATTTTGTTTTCCCATAGGCGAGCCTTACGCGTATTGAGTCGCCAACTATGACCTTGAAAATTGAGGAGGGAAGCGTAGGGGCGGTCCAACCGACTGGGCTTTTTGGCTTTGAGGTTGTCGGGCGTATATAAGGCGATGGCGGTTTTTAGCGTCGCGAAACCTTTGATATGTCCCTTACGATTGCGCTGCCAACTAATCAGTAGTCCTTGGCCGTGGGTGTACTCGCGATCATCGTTTTGGGGGATGTAGAGCAAGTCATTGTCAAAGTGAGTAGCGATATGCAGCTGAGCATTTGCTGAAAAGCAAAATAGC
>JBCAWW010000577.1:0-4271 GCA_038534415.1 Bacteroidota bacterium
TAATGGAGAAGTTGAACCCTTTTTACAATCCCTTGACCCTTTTTACGAACTTGAAGAATATAAACCCCTCTTGCTAGTTTGGGGACTGGGATAATCAGCTTAGGGTCCAAGGGGTTGAGCTGATAATCTTTCTGGAAGAGGATACGCCCTTTTTCATCTAACAATTGGAAGCTAAATGCTCCACTTTGTTGACCGTATAAATAGATGTTGATCTGATCTTTGAAGGGATTGGGATAGACAGATATCCAATCTTGGCGTGCCATGGCCAATTCTAGACCGGGATCCATATATTCCCCCATTTCGATGGTATTGGCTTGGAGCATGCTCAATTTCATCTCCTGATAACCAATGATGTTGCGGGCGATCCCTTCATATTGAGGGGCAAAGGCGATAGCAGTGTTTTTTTGCTGCATCACGGCCGTACCATAACCTGTAAATTGACTGACACCATTGTCTACTTGATAATGCCCCCAACTGTCCCCCGGCAGCCATATCCCATAGGTCAATGAATCCTTTGCCATAGCATAGGTTAGGCCAGTGAGATTGTTTTCGGTGCTGCCTTCATCCCAAAATACATTGGGCACTAAAATAGTATGTTTCAATAGTTGGAGACCTTCTTCGAGCTTGAGAAGACCGTCATATGAGGCATACTGTGTCTGGGCATTTTTGATATAGCACTTGCCCGCCAATCGGCTATCCTCGCCCATGAAAGCCAAGGTCACAAAGGCGTCTTTCAGTCTTCTATCCAGTTTTTGGCCATTTTTGCCTGCTTGTAAAAATAAAGCGAGTGCCGCTGCATCGGTGCCACTAAACAATAACTTACGGGCACTATTAATTTCTTGACCCAAGAGAGGATCGTTCTGCGAAGCAGTAATCGGATCTAACCACCAAATCTCCTGCACTCCTTTTGCCCTCAGTATAGAAGCAAGGGCTTCTTTGGCAGAGCTGGGGTGACTGCTGATCAACAAAATCGGTAGGCTGCTATCTCCTTGGGCTTGGAGGACCTCTTCGAGGAACGCTTCGTTTTCGGAAAAGGCATTGCTACCACTGATAATCAAATCCAATTGGGCCGTTTCATAGGCGTAGGGGAGTCGAATTTGCTCCTCTGAGCGTGTTCGCTCGTGGGTCCAACTGACAAAGTCAAAACTCTGACCATGAATCAATGAAACCATGCGCAAGGAGTCTATACTCGCCCGACCTTCATGACTCATAAAGCCTGCTTCACTCATGTCGGGTATCAGCAGCTTCGCCGAGCCAGTCCCCCAAACTGTCCCCTTGCCACTGGTATTGAGGCATAATGCCGTTTTGTCATCGAGTCCAACGCCAAAAAGCTTTTCCTGACGCTGCTCTTCCCAACGTGCTAAGGCTGCTAACATATGACCAAGACCGCCGCGTTCCGAGAATCGGGCCTCAAACAAAAAACCTCTATAAAAAGGAAGGAAATCGTTGCGGAGAACTAGCTTGTCATGATAGATATCTTCTAGGCAAGCGCTGGCAGTAGGAAGCTCGGTTTCTGGCAAGTAAAATACCGAAGAAAAGAGCTGCATGCTTTCTCCGATTCCGGCGATCACACCACCTTGATTGTACTTTTGAATCAAGGCCAGGCCAAGAGATTGATTTTGGAGCTTTTCGAAATAGGCCTTGCTGGATCCATCGCGAAAAAACCAGCAATCGAAGTCCATTAGAGAAGCGATAAGTTGGGCTTCACTTTCTGGATCAAGGGTCTGTAAATTGAAATTTGCGACACTGTCAGCGCCTAGGCTTTTAAAGTAGTTAGCAAGCCAAGGACTACTGTCTTCGAGGGATAGGAGGGCTACACTGTGGTTTGGGGCTTGTTGGATAGCCCATTGATAGGGTTTGTCGCTCCAGCCACCGGCTTGTTCATTGCCGCCGCCTACCAATAATAGATTTCCCTGTCCCCATATATTTGGGCATACTCCAAGGAGACAAAGGAGCAGCAAATAGCGATTTAACATAGCAAGTGTCGATTCAGCAATGATATTACAATTTGTCTGTGAATATTCCCTAATTTCAAGCAAAGGAAATATTTTATGTGCGGAAGATATACCTTGACCCAAGTACCAGACGAAAGTGCGGTGGTTTATCCTGAAACCGAAAAGATCGCCCTGATTCCTCGTTTCAATGTGGCGCCGACACAATTGATGCCGATAATCCCAATGTCGGATCCTGGCCATATTCATTTTTACCGTTGGGGATTGATTCCTCATTGGGCCAAAGACAAGAAGATCGGCTATAAGATGATCAATGCACGTGCGGAGACCTTGTTGGAAAAGGCGGCCTTTAAAACCCCCTTTAGACAAGGCCGTTGCTTGGTGCCTGCGGATGGATTTTATGAATGGAAACAAACGCTCAGCGGTAAGCAGCCTTATCGTATTACCCTGCAAGACGAAAGTTTATTCTATTTCGCTGGCTTGTATGACGTCTGGCGTTCCCCGGAGGGAAAAAATATCTATAGCTATACGGTAATCACGACTGAGCCTAATGAGTTGATGCTCGATATTCATGATCGTATGCCTGTAATATTGGATACGGCTGCGGCCGAACGTTGGCTCTCACCGCAAGAAGAGGCTGAGGACCTTCAAAGCATTTTGCTAGCATTCCCCGCAGAGGAGATGAAGGCTTATCCGGTTTCGCCCGAGGTGGGCAGTGTACGCAATGAATCCGAACGCCTCATTAGACCTTATGAACCGCCGCCGACTTTGTTTTAGCCCCAAAAGGATTTCTCTCATTTTTGGATTGGTAACACTTAGGTATTTCGCCTCGCGGAACCTTTGATTATTTTTCATGCCTCTGTAACAGAACTATAATTCTCAATCGGGATTGATTTAACAAGCTGACAACAACTTGCGGCTTTTTAAAGGGGGCCAAATACCCAGGCCTCTTAAATCGAGAATCCAATGAGAAAACTACTTTTACTAACCTTACTATGCCTAAGCTTAGCCGTTTCTGCTCAGACAGGAGCGATCAGCGGCCGAGTGGTTGATGAAGCCAAACTGCCTCTTGCTGGAGCCATGGTTTCTATCGACGAGATTCGAGGCACTGCTACTAATGCGGACGGTTACTTTTATTTGGTGGACCTTCCAGCGGGCACTTTTACGATGAAAGTGAGCTTCATCGGCTTTGAAGAGCAAGAAATCGAAGTTACAGTTGAAGCTGGATTGACTATCACTCAAAATGTTGAAATGGTGCCAGGCCTCAACTTAGCGCCAGTGGTCATCACCAGTCAGTTGCGCGGTCAAGCGAGAGCTTTGAGCAATCAGCTTTCCAATGCCAATATCACCAATATCATTGCGGCTGACCAGATCGGTCGTTTCCCCGATGCCAATATCGGCGATGCTTTGAAACGCGTACCGGGCGTCAATGTACAGTATGATCAAGGCGAAGCTCGTTTTGGTAATATTCGTGGTACTGCCCCCCAACTCAACGCGATCACTATCAATGGTGAGCGAGTGCCTTCTGCTGAGGCAGAGGTGCGTTCTATTCAGTTGGATTTGATTCCTTCCGATATGATCCAGACGGTTGAGGTCAGTAAGGCCGTTACCCCAGATATGGACGGAGATGCGATTGGCGGATCTGTAAATCTTGTTACGCGCTCAGCGCCTTACCAACAGCGTATTTCTGGTACCATCGGAGCGGGTTACAATCCTTTGGCGGGACAACCGACTTATAATGCTTCTTTGATTTTTGGAGACCGCTATTTTGATAAGAAGTTAGGGGTGATCCTCAGTGCTTCTTACTTCAATAATAACCTTGGTTCTGACAATGTTGAGGCCGAGTGGACCTATGATGATGCCAATGACAATGGTAGCTTCGACGAAGGAGAAGAGTTTTGGCCAGAAGAAATTCAAATTCGCCAATACTACCTACAGCGTGTGCGTCAGAGCTACTCGCTTTCTTTGGACTACCAGTTCAATCCTAACCATAAGATTGTCTTCAAAGGGATCTACAATCAGCGTAATGATTGGGAAAACCGCTATCGTGCAGTATATGCTGACATCGAGCAAGACGACAATGGTGCTTGGGTTGGAGAGTTGGAGCGTCAGACCAAAGCCGGTACAGAAGATGTGAAATATGCGCGTCTAGAAGACCAGCAAATGATGAACCTCGGCCTTTCTGGTGATCACCTTTTTGGTAAACTAGGGATGACTTGGTCTGCAACTTACGCTTTGGCTTCTGAAGACCGTCCTAACGAACGTTACTATGAAATCGCCACTGACGGTCCAGTACCATTGACTGCCGATTTCTCTAAT
>JBCAWW010000578.1:0-4262 GCA_038534415.1 Bacteroidota bacterium
TTTTCCAATCCCTATTTTTTGGACCAGTAACACATAATCCTTCTCGCCAATCTCATTGGGGAGCGCATTAGCGTCATTGATTGATGCTAGGTATACTTGGTTGATTTGTTTTGTGCTAGAACAAGCAGCAAAAAGGATCAACATGGCGAAAAGATAAACTGCCCTTTGCGGCTTTGAGGTTTTCGGTAGTCTGGCTTTGAATTTTCTGCCATTCATGAGTTTTCATTTATGGTTGGATGCTGTAGATAAATACTTGATCCAGGAAATAAAGTTGCTGAGTCGGATTGTGTTTTTGAGCGAGTATTAGGTTTAGACTTACTGCTGCGCAGAACGCTTTTCTTTGACGGCGCAAAATCTTGCGCCGCTACGGATCGTATCGATAGATGCCTTATACATGAGCGTTCCGCGAAGCGGCAGATCATCTGAGCATTTACTGCTGCGCAGAACGCTTGTCTCTAGGGTGGGGCACCCAAGCGATCAATGATTCATTTCGATGCCGATTTTTATCGCATTCGCGTCAAGCTAAGAGATATTTAGTCCGTTGAATGATTATTTCGCCCACCTACAGCAAGATACCGGATCATCCTCATGCTTCTCCCGATCTAGAAATCGGGAGAAGCATGAGGACTTTTTTCTAGTACTTTGGATAAAAAACTTTCAGTACATCCCGCACAAATGAAATGCGATGCGGGATCTTGAGAGAAAATCGTTCCGCGCAGCGGAAAATCTCCTACTTATTGGCCAACTCAATGGCGATTTGAGCGGCCAGACGCGCATTATTCTTGGCCAATTCGATATTGGAAAAGAGGCTATTGCCTTCGGTAAGTTCTTTGATGCGACCGAGGAGATAAGGCGTCAGGTCTTTGCCGGTGATGTTTTTGGTTTCGGCTTCGCGCAAAGCGCGAGAGATCACATCCTCGATGACCTCAGAGTCCATCGCAAATTCTGCAGGAATCGGATTGGCCAGCAATACGCCTTGTTCAAAGCCTAAGCTCCATTGGGTATGCAGCATTTGAGCGATTTCGGCTGGGGTGTCAAGGCGAGCCGGCGTTTTGATGCCACTGCGATCGGTATAGAATGCCGGAAATTCATCCGTACCCACTCCCACTACGGGCACTCCCATCGTTTCGAGATATTCAAGGGTCAGACGCAGATCGAGGATAGACTTAGCGCCCGCCGAAACCACTGCCACCGGCGTACGAGCGAGTTCTTGCAGGTCTGCTGAGATGTCAAATGTTTCGGATGCACCACGATGAACGCCGCCAATCCCGCCAGTGGCAAAAATCTGGATGCCGGCCATGTTTGCGCCGATCATGGTGGCTGCTACCGTAGTGGCGGCACTTTCTCCTTTGGAGAGGATCAAGCCAAAATCACGACGACTGGCCTTGTGGACTTCTGGATGAGAAGCCAGATATTCTAGTTCATCTGGGCCTAGGCCAATGCGGATTTTGCCATGCAAAATGGCGATGGTAGCCGGAATGGCCCCTGTCTCACGAATGAGACCTTCGAGTGTTTCGGCAGTTTCCTTATTTTGAGGATAAGGCATGCCATGGGCGATGATCGTCGATTCGAGCGCTACGATGGGTTCGCCATTGGCGATGGCAGCTTTGAGTTCGTGGGTGTATTCGAGAAAGGACATGCCGCAAATTACAACAAGTCCTGTAGTTTCTCTAAGCTCATATCAGCTCGGACGTTGCGATCGGTCTGAATCGTCAAGGCAGCACAGGCGTGGCCCCATTGGATGCTCGCTTCCCAGTCCTGTTGATAATAGAGTCCTGCTACTAAGCCAGCCAGAAATGCATCGCCAGCTCCGGTGCTATCGACGACTTTATCCACGGATATACTGGGGAAAAGCTGTTCTTTTTGCTTGATTTTGGCGACACAACCTTCCTCTCCACAGCTTATCAACAGCTTATCCACATCGCGGGTGATTTGAGCGGCTTCTCGGCGGTTGGGAGTCGCAATGGCGATATCGCCTTGGAGGGCATTGAGTTTAGCGGTGAACTGGATGGTCACCGGATCGATGATAAAGGGTATTTTGCGGAGATTGGCCTCGGTCAGCAGATATTGCAGCACCTCCACTGAGAGATTGGCATCCACGACCAAATAGGATGCATCGAATAAGCGTTCCGCGAAGCGGGCCAAATCCTCCACCTGCAACTGCTCCGTGATAGAAAGCTCCGTCACCGAAACCCACAAATCCCCATCCTCCTGCAAGATGCCGAGATCTACCGCAGTCCGAAATCCTGCTTTGGTGATCACTCCTGACATATCAATGCCCAGTTTTTGGCCTTCTTTGACTAAGCGTTCTCCGAAGGGGTCATCTCCTACAATCCCAAACATACTTATTGGTATGTCTAGGCGAGCAAGATTCTCGGCGATGTTGCGCCCTACCCCACCCGGCGTATAGGTGATCTGCCCAGCATTGGAATTATGCAAAAGGGCCCCCGCAAATGGGAGACCCTTGATATCCATAATAATGCCGCCAACTACACTAATTCGCGACATAGATTTTGTAACTGTATTCTACGGTTTGTTCCTCGCCCGCTTTGAGTTTGAGTTCCCAACAGACATCGGTGGTCGCATTGAGGTTGCGGTTGAGATTGACGCGGATTGCTTGCAACCAATCGGGACTCGACTGATCGAGATTGCCGGTGATAGTACGGCGCACATTGAGATCGATGGCTTTGTTTTTGTAGTTTTTGACGGTAACGGTGCCCTTGACGGTGATCAAGTCATAACTGATTTTGGCATCGCGCTTGACGTTTTCTTCTACTTCGGCTTCTTCCTCTTGAAAGGAAACGCGTACGTCTGGGGCAGTAGTGATTTTGAGATAGGTTTCGCCGCCGACAGGCGTATACTTAAGCTGATCCTGACTGATTGGATTGGTAGTGCCTTCGACGATGCGACTCACAAAAGCGGCGCCTGTGGTGAAAGGTTGATCGGTATTGTTTTGCAGTTTGAGCTTATGGGTGACCTCGGAGTATTTTTCTTCCGCACTTAGCGAACGATAATATCCGGCGCTGGCGCTATTGCTGGGCAGTTGGCATTCGTATACATGAGCCACGGGAATCTCTGCGGTCAAGATGTTGTAGGAAGCGCGGCCTCCCTTGGGCAGGTTGATATCATCGAGGCGATAAAAATATAGATCTTCGAGTGAGCTACCGGCGGCGCTTTGGTTGATCGGCATCGGCTCAAAAGTGGCTGCCATCGGACCATCAGAGGCATAGCCCATTACTTGTGAATTGCTCATAAAGGCATTGTCGTCAAAGCGATTGCTCCCTCCACTCCCTACCATACGCATCATTTGATTGATATTGAGATTGCTGATAAGCGGGGTTTCCCCTGATTGTGAATAGCGAAAATTGGGAACTCCTACGACAAAGTTGATGCTGGCTTCTTCGAGGTCCTCTGCATCATTAACGATTTCGGCGCGGAAAGTGATACGGGCTTTGTCTTGCTCATCGAGTTCGAGGATATAAGAAGGAAACCAAGCGAGCCCTCTTTGGAGATACATCATCTCGAGGTCTTGGCGAGACTTGGCGCGGGGAAAATCCAGTAGCAGGCTGTTTTGAATCTTTTTACTTTCGAAAGTGGTATTGGGCTCATCAAAAAACTGCATCAAGGTGATACTATTTGTTTGGATGGGCATCCAGACATCATTGTGCTTCAAGACGAGCATCATTTCATCGGCAGAAAGGATGATGCCGTCATACCAAGTGTCATTGCTTTGTACTCGCACCCTTTTGCCAATATTGTTTTTGGGTAAGTTGGCGAGTTGGTTATATATCTCGGTCGAGCGAATGGTATCCTGCACTCGCCTTACGGTGTAGTTGCTTTGGCCGGGCGCGTGAAACCAAAAAGAGCCATAAAGTGGCTTAGGCATATCATCTTCGGCGATGCGATAGCTTTTGTCGAGGAGCGGCACTTCGCCTGAACGCACGAAAAAAGCGGTACCATCTTTAAAAATTGAGACTGTATGGGTTTTGAGAGGGCCTTGAGCAAACAGTATGCTACTGCTCATGGTTAGGCATAGAAGCAGACTGCTAAGAAAATTTTTCATCGGATTGCTTATTGTGATTCGATAAAGTACGAAAGGGAATCCTTATTTTTGCATTATGAAATTACTGTATCTTACTGAAGTCAATTTGCGTGATCGCCTCTTTGTGCGTGATATGATCCATAATTTTAAGTTAGAAGAAACTGTACCTCCAAAAGTGTCGTGAATCAAAATCACCTTTTCTTCTAACTTAAAATTATGG
>JBCAWW010000579.1:0-4262 GCA_038534415.1 Bacteroidota bacterium
GAACAAGAACAAAAGGCTCGAATTGCGGCGGAAGAAGCTGCTAAAGCGGAAGCAGAGGCAGAAGCAAAAAGAATCGCCGAAGCAGCAGCCAAAGCGGAGGCCGAGGCCGAAGCTAAACGCCTTGCCGAAGAGGCTCGCCTCAAGGCAGAGCAAGAACAACGTGAAAAAGAAGAAGCTCAGCGTAAGGCTAGCTTATTTGATACTTTATCAGTAGCCAAAGCAACTGATGTTTTTGATATTGATCTCGAAGAAGAAGGCAGTCTTGATCTGCTAAGCGATGAAATCGAAGTGAAAGCAGAAGCTGTCGCCGAAGAGCAAGTAGAAACTGTCGAAGAAGTAGTGGAGGAGATCGAGGCAGCAGTAGAAGAAACAGTAAAAGTTACCTCTGAGCCGACTACTTTTGATTTAGACGATGATCTCACTGAAGAGATTGAAGAAGTAGTAGAGGAAACCCCTGCGATTGTGGAGACGGTGGAAGCCACTGCTCCTGAAGTTATCGTTGAGGAAGCACCCGTCATCGAAGAAATTGCGGCAACTGTCGAAGAAGTCTCTGCTCCTGAGGCTGTCGTGGAAAAAGCATCAGCTGAAGAAAAAGATGAGTTTCTCGAAATGGCGGCTAGTATGGAGCCTGCTGTCGAAGAAGAAGAAAAAACAAAGACCATTCTTGATAGCTTTATCGAAAAGCAGGCAGAAAATGGCTCCTCTGTTGCTCCTTCTATCTTAGAAACTGTCTCTAAAGAAGAAACGGAAGAGTCTCAGGAATCTACAGTTTCTTTTCTTGATCGCTTTTTGAGCCAAAAAGAAGAAGATGCTAGCTCTGAGCATACTACAGAAGCCCCTGTGAGCGAAAGCCCCGCAGAAGCCGCTGTGGAAGAAGTCGTGGCAGAAAAGCCCGCTTTTGAAGAAGTCGTAGAAACTGTTGAGGAGGTCGTGGAAGAGGCGCCTATCGCTGAAGCCCCTGCGGTTGAAGCTGCTGCCACCCTTGAAGAAGTGGATGCACCATCTGTAGTCAGTGCGGCTGAGTCTGCTAGCTGGGAAATTGCTGAGGAAGAGAAGCCTGCTTCTATCCTAGACAAATTGCAGAGTAGTTCTCAGACCATCGCCGATAAGTTTGCGCCTGCGCAAAGCAATGGCAACGTCAGTACCTCGGTCAATGGCAACCGCAAGATCCAACTAGAAGAGATTCCGATTCACAAGCAATACCAATACGTTCAGAAAGTTTTTGATGGCAATAATGTGCGCTTCCGCGTTATCGTAGAGAAAGTCAACAATGCCCAAAACAAAACTGAAGTCGAATCACTCGTCAAGAAGTATATTTTGAGCAATGAGAGCTTGAATCCTGACGATCTCGTAGTAAGTGAATTTATCACTCTATTGCGCAATCGCTTCTAAGCAGAACGTAAATAAAATACTACATAAAACAAGGGCCTTACCTGATCGGTAAGGCCCTTTATATTTAGGCGTAAATTTGGAATATTTAGGCTTCCCATTCTTCGACGGGAATACGTTCGATTGTTTCTCCTTCGTCGTTGACAAAAGTATTGTCAATGGGCTCATTCTCTGGCAAGTCTGCTAGCGGAGAAGTTTCTCCCCATGCAAGAATTGGCAAGAAAATGGGGTATAAAAAGAATAAGCCGAAGCCAAAGGCTTCACTTCGCCCAAACTTTTTGCTCAATTCAATGGCAGTTACTGCCCAAGCAAACCAGGAAACAATTGGTAAAAAGTAAAGGGCCATAAACCAGCCTGACTTTCCCACAATTTTGGTTAGAACGTATAGATTATAAAACGGGATCAGTGCCTCCCAGCCCTTGCGACCTGCTTTCTCGTAAACAGTCCAAACAGCAGCGATCATAAATAAGGCAAGACCTACAACAAGGGATATGGCGATATATTCTTCCATGACTATAATTATTAAAGGTGGGATACTTACTGTACGGAAAATCTCGCACTGAGGTTAAAGTCGTTTATCGAATTATGTAAGGATTTTATCGAAAAAAGTTAGCCGTCTGTCGACCATAGGCCTAACTTCTTGTTGCTTAGATCGTAGTACCATATATGGAACACTCCCCTGCTTCTACCATCCAGCTTGTTCAACCTTTTGCTAATTTGTTCCGTTCCTCACGTCTCTCTGATGACTATAATGAGGAAGGCTTTTACCAATTAGTCCTTGCGCCTCAAGGATTATCTTTACTGACCCTCAACCGTCTCGCGCTGGGGGCACTAGCCTTGTCTACCCAATACTATCTCTTTCATGATGATCCTCAGCTAGCGCGTTATATGACGCCTGATATGTGGCTGAGCACTATCGTGATTAGTCTCCTGAGTCTTTGGAGTTTTTATGCGGGTATCAATGGCATGAGTGAGTCTCAAAAACTAGTGTTTCGCGAGGGAGAAATCCTTTATGTGCGTGATCGCCTGTTTTTTCCAAAAACTCAGCTTTTCCAGCTAGATGGAATTGCCTCCTTATCGTTCCGCGACGCGGCCCTCTTTAGAGATCGTATCCTCGCTTTGGATGTCCCGACCCTCAAGAATTGGGAAGGCGAACAAATCTCTTTCTTTGAGTACGCGACTCATGCCGATAAAAAAACGGCTATGCGGATGATTGATGCCGCAGTTTACGGCCAATAATTCGGAGCATTAGCCGTTATCATGTATATTTAGTCAGTCGATCTGCCACCGGGGCTGGGGGTAGGTCCAACACACTCTAGCGTATTGATTTATGCGGCGAATTTATCGCACTACCAGCCTCCTCCTGCTCAGCTTATGTTTTTCTTCGCTTTCGGCCCAGTATTCACTGGCCTTAGATAGCCTTAGATCTGTGCTTCGCACAACGATCAGTGACACCGCCAAAGCCACGATCTCAGCCCATCTTTCCAAAAACTTCATCCTTCAAGGCGTTCATTTTGATTCGGCTCGTTATTATGCCCTGCGGACCATCGAACTCGCCCAAGCAGAGCAATACCTCCCTGCGCTAGAAAAGGGGTATTTCACCCTCGCTTTTATCTACAGCTCCGAGGCCAAACTCGAGGAAGGGCTGAAATACTATCAATTGGCCTATGATATTTTGCTCAAGGCTGGCAAAAACAACGCTCTCAGCACTGTCCTCAACAATATTGGGAAAATCTATTTTGACCAAGGCCAATATGCTCATGCCCAGCAACACTTTCTCGATGCCTATAGCCTAGCCGAACAGTATCGAGATACTAGCATGATGATCGCCTCTCTCGGCAATATTGCCATTCTGCGCAATTTGCAAGAGGAGCTTTATGCCAGTCGCTACTATTATTTAGAGGCCCTGAGCTTGTGTCGTCAGTTAGGGGATCCCTCCGGTGAACTCTCGATCGTGCAAAACCTTTGTGCTTTGTATCAAAATATTGGTAAGGCAGATAGCGCTCTCTGGGCCGCAGAAAGAGCCCTGGCACTTTCTCATCAGATTGGTTCTCAGGGCGGTAGGGTTCGGGCATTGGCCTCACTCGCCAAATTAAAACTGAAGACTAATGAGTTTGAGGCTTGTCTGATTGCGATCAAGACGGCTATCCCATTATGTGATACGAGCCATCAGACTAGTGAGCTTTGTCTGCTCTACCAGTTAGATATGGAGGCCAATATGGGCCTTGGTCGCTGGGAAAAAGCGCGCCAATCTGCCACCCGGTGCCTCGCCCATGCCCAGCATTCGGGCTTACTCGCCAATATTGCCTTTGCGCACGACGCTTTGAAGCAGTATGCCGTCGCAAGAGGTGATTTTGAAGCAGCTATGGCCCATCAAGAAGCTTATTATCAAATCAAGGATAGTATGCTCTCCGAGCAACGCCAAGCCAAAATGGACGAATTAATGACCGCCTATGAAAGCGAGAAAAAGGATCGCGCTATCGCTGATCTGGGCCAAACTACTCGTATTCAAGAACTCGAAATCCAGCAAAAAAATTATTGGCTGATTTTCATGCTGGCTTCAGGCTTTGCCTTGGCCTTGGGGATTTATCTCATTCATCGCCAGCGCAATCTCCGTGAGATTCAAGCCCGAATGGAGGCCCAACAACGCCTCCTACAAACACAAATGAATCCCCATTTCCTCTTCAATGCCTTGTCGGCGATCCAAAGCTTGATCTATGAGCATGAGGAGCCCGAAGAAGCGGTTTTGTATCTAGCTCGCTTCGCGAAACTCATGCGCCTGATCCTCGAAAATAGTCGCGATTCTTATATCAGTCTAGAACAGGAGATCAGCACCTTGAGACTCTATTTAGATCTTCAAAAGCTACGCTTTG
>JBCAWW010000580.1:0-4262 GCA_038534415.1 Bacteroidota bacterium
TCTGATCGTTTGAGCTTGACTGGTGGTCTTCGTTTCGATATCCCAGTTTACTTCACTGACATTCCAGTCAACGAAGCGTTCAACAACGAAGTGATCCCAGTCATCGAAGGCTTTGGCTACGATTTGATGGGGGCGCAGACGGGTGATTTCATCAGCCCACAAGTATTGATCTCTCCTCGTATCGGTTTTAACTATGATGTGAAAGGTGATCGCACTACTGTCATCCGTGGTGGTATCGGTATCTTTACTTCTCGTATTCCATTGGTATGGCCAGGTGGTTCATTTAACAACAACGGTCGTATCGTTGGGGGAGACTTCACTACCTCTGCTACTACTGGTTGGGCAAATGACTTTACTGGAGTATTTAACCCAGATTGGCAAAACCAGCCTCAGCGTGTAACGCCTGAGCAAGGTGAGCCTTCTGGACAGATTGACCTTTTTGCGGCTGACTTCAAAGTGCCTCAAGTATTGAAAATCAACCTCGCTATCGATCAGCAACTACCATTTGGTATCATCGGTACGCTTGACTTCATCTACAACAAGACTTTGAACAACGTTGCTTACCAAAACGTAAACCTCAAGCCTTCTACTCAGACGCTTGAAGGTGTTGACAACCGTCCTTACTACGATCGTGGTGATGAAATTGATGACACTTACAGCCGTATCATGCTTGGTTACAATACCAACGAAGGCTACACTTACAACATCTCTGCTAGCTTGACTAAGCCTTTTGCTAACGGTATCTCTGGTACAGTTGCTTACTCTTACGGTGATGCCTTCACTGTATTTGATGGTACTTCTTCGCAGAACTCTTCTCAGTGGAGAAACTTCGCCAACGTACAAGGACGTAACTTTGAGCAAGCGCTTGGTCGTTCTCAGTTCTCTCAAGGACACCGTATCATCGCTGGTGTAAACTATAAGGTTGATTGGAACGAAGGTAAAAATGTAACTACTACTTTTGGTCTCTTCTACGAAGGTGTATCTGGTACTCCTTATAGCTACGTTTACAATGACGGTGGTGCTATCCAAAACGAAGATTCTCGTGAGTATAGCTTGATCTACGTTCCTGCTACTCAGGCTGACATCAACTTGATCGACGACGGTACTCGTACTGCTGCTGATCAGTGGGCTGAGCTTGACGCCTTCATCGAAAGTGATCCTTACTTGAGCACTCGTCGTGGTGAGTACGCTGAGCGTTTCTCTAACCGCGCTCCTATGGCTCACGTGATCGACTTCAAGGTGATCCAAGACTTCTCTTTCATGGCCGGTGGCAAAAAGCACACCTTCCAGTTTACTGCTGATATCTTCAACTTCACCAACTTCATGAGTTCTGGTTGGGGACGTCGCTACAACGCTGGTTCATTCGGTGCTTTCCAATTGATCGACTTCGAAGGATTTGAAGACAACTCTCTTCGTCCACAGTTCACCTTCCCAGGTGTTGAAGACAACAATGTCTCTTTGGATAACATTGATGACAGCGGTGTTCAGTCTTCTCGCTGGCAAGGACAATTAGGTATTCGCTACATCTTCAACTAAGACGGAGATAACCATATATCTGATATAGCGGCCTCGCATTGCGGGGCCGTTTTTTTTGTGCCCTTTTTTTTAGGGTTACCGCTGCGCGGAACGCTTCTCTCTTTTGTAAAGCCCTTTGGCGGTGAATCAAAGGGAATCGTTCTGCGCAGCAGCTAATCTCACAATCGGCTTATGCCAGACGACACCCTCAAGCCTCCATACTAAGTAAGCATCCCTAAGAAAGTACGTTTAGAGGCATTGGTCTTCTTGATGATCTTTGTCCTTTTGTCTTAGCTGCAAAAGGACCCAAATCGCGATGAATCGGGAAGTCAGCCGCGAAGCTGCCTCCCGATCTAGAAATCGGGATCCGGCATGACAGCTTTTTTCTAGGACTTTGGACAAAAAACTTTTAGTGTCATTCCGCACAAATGAAATGCGATGCGGGATCTTGAGAGAAAATCGTTCCGTACAGCGGAAATTCCCTCCTCTCACTAAAAAAACTTAGCTTGACGCCTATGCTATCCTGGAAGTCGGGATCGGGACCGCCCCATTTCCCTAGTCCCGAGACCGAAGGATCGGGAACAAGGCCAACGCGCCTAGAAAGAGAATAATACCCCTCATTCATTAGGCCTTTTCTTATGACCGCTTACTTAAATACTTGGACAGAGGTATTTAGTATTAAGTACAGACAAAACGGCTCTAAGGACTCAAGAAGGTCGATTACTAGAGGTATAGGTACTAAATACTTTTGTCTTACTACTCAAACTACCGTTCTGCGCAGCAGGCACAAAAAAAGGAGAAAGCGAATCCCTCACTTTCTCCTTATATATGTTAGCTATTGCCTAATGGCTATAGATCGCGATCACTTACCGAGAAGGTATCTCCTTGACGCAGATCACCTGTTTCAAAACCTTTGCGAAACCAACGCATCCGCTGTTCTGAAGTACCATGGGAAAAGGATTCGGGTACCACATAACCTCGCGATTGCATTTGGAGACGATCATCACCGATTGCATTGGCTGCCCGCATCGCTTCTTCAAAGTCTCCTTTTTCTAGCAGACCTTTTTGCTGTACATAACGCGCCCAGACTCCGGCGAGGAAGTCGGCTTGTAATTCAAGTCTCACGGATAGTTTATTGTATTCACGTTGGCTAATGCGACCTCTTTGCGCATCGACCTGATCCGTAATATCTAATAGATTTTGTACGTGGTGGGCAACCTCATGCGCGATTACATAGGCCATCGCAAAGTCGCCGGGAGCGCCAAAGCGATTTTTAAGATCATTGTAAAAACTGAGGTCGATATAAAGTTTGTCATCGCCTGGGCAATAAAAAGGCCCCGTGGCAGAACTCCCCATACCACAAGCCGAACGAACCTGTCCATTGTACAAAACGAGTACCGGTTCACGGTACTGACGACCGAGTTGCTCCCGAAAAAGCTTATTCCAGACCTCTTCGGTTTCTTTGAGTACTACAGAAGCAAATTGTCCCAACTCATCATTAGGATCTGCTTGCATGGGTTGTGTCTGGACTTGCCCGCCTGAAGAGGCTTCTTCCAAAACTGCCATGGGATCACCTCCGAGTAATAAGGCAATCACTGCGATAATAATGGTGCCTATCCCAATGCCTCCGGCACGACGCATCGTACGACCGCCGCCACCTCTTCGATCTTCAACATTGGAGCTACCTTGTCTTCCTTGCCAACGCATAGTGTGTAATGTCTTTATTTGCGAGACAATATAGGCATTGCAAATCAGATCTACACATTGGCCATAGAGCGTTTGGCGATTTCGCTGATCACGACTTCTGCATGCTCTCGGGAGTTTTCGATAAACCATTTGCTGGTATGCAAGCCGCCACAGACGGTGCCAGCGAGAAATACATTGGGCAAGCTGCTTTCAAAAGTCTCCTCGTCTCGCTGAGGTAAGCGCAGAGCGTCATCGCAGAGTTCGATGCCTACTTTTTGGAGCCAACTAAAATCAGGCTGATAGCCGATCATCGCAAAAACAAAGTCATTTTCGAGGGTGATACTTCCTGCAGGAGTATTGAGGATAATCTCGTTTTCCTTAATCTCTTGAATGGTCGTATTGAAGTAGGCTTGGATGGAGCCTTCTTTGATACGATTGTCTATGTCGGGGCGTACCCAATATTTGACGCGATGGCTGAGTTCAGGCCCGCGGTGAATCAGCGTGACTTCTGCTCCTTTGCGCCAAGTTTCTAAGGCCACATCGACGGCTGAGTTTGCAGCCCCAACTACCAAGACCTTTTGATCGGCATAGGGATGAGGATCGTCGTAATAGTGCTTGACTTTGCTGAGCTCTTCGCCGGGGACATCTAGCATGTTAGGATTGTCGTAAAAACCAGTCGCTAATACGAGATGGCGAGCGAGATAAGTTGCTTTGTTGGTTTGTACTTCATAATGCCCTGCCTCAGTGCTGCTGACCTGCTCGACTCGCTCATAGGTATTGACTTGGAGATCAAACTTTTGCTTGACGCGTCGATAATACTCTAGCGCTTCTTTGCGGGTGGGCTTATCGCTATGGGACACAAAAGGTACTCCACCGATCTCAATCTTTTGAGAGGTAGAGAAGAAGGTCATATTGCTAGGGTAGTGGTAAATCGAATTGACCAGACAGCCCTTTTCTACGATCAGGTAATCGAGCTCATTGGCTTTGGATTCGATCCCACATGCCAATCCAATGGGACCGGCACCTACGATCAAGACATCTAATATATGTTGGTGAATCAT
>JBCAWW010000581.1:0-4246 GCA_038534415.1 Bacteroidota bacterium
AGTCGCTAATTCAATTTGGTAGGTATCTATTACTATCTGAACAATATTAGCCTTTTCTTTTGGCCTTACGCCTTCTAACCTAAGCAATATTACTCCAGAGTGAAGGCGATTCATTCTAAATACTAATTCACCAAAATCTTTATCTCGCGTTATCAAAATCCGAGATCCTTTATTGGCAATATCTAGTACCTCATCATCTGTAATTCCTCGTTCTGATTCAGCAATGTAAAAGACATCGTGCCCATTCGTTCTCAAACTTTTTACAATGGGGGCATCTACGCCTTCATCTGCAACGAATTTCATACGGCGATCGGATAGATCTTTTCACCTTTAAGGGCACTTGCTGCAAAAGCGAGGGCAGCATATATCGAGCTTTTGCTCAGTCTTGGATGAGCTTCTAATAGCTCCTCGAAGGATTCGCCCGAGGACAATTTCTCTAAAATCATCTCTACGGTAATGCGCGTTCCTTTGATCACAGGTTTTCCCATCATGATCTTAGGATTGACTTCAATTGCATTATTGTGATCTGACATATTGATTTTTCTTATGAACTAATATACGACTTTATAGAGTAAAAGATTTGGCTCAAAAGCCACTTAAATACCCTATTTCACCAAAGTCTCATTGAAATCTAGTCCCTTTTTGATCCAAAAATCCAAGTCATCGTCATAGTCAAAACCCGCTGGTCCCACAAACACAAAGCCCCTCATTGCTTTGCCAGTAAAATCCATGAGGCGGCTACCTTTTTCGGTGAGGGCGTTTTCGTATTCTGCTTTGCCGAGGCGTACCATGAGGCGATCTTCCTGGCGTTTTTTATCATAATCGACCCCAATGCACATCTTGCCATTGACCATAAAGATGAGGCCTCCCATCATTTTTTTTTCTTCTAGCTGTGAGAGCTGTTGGAGTCGCTGCCTGACGCGGTCGGCTAATAATTCGCTATATGCCATGTTGTTTGAGCTTTTATATTTTGCTTACGATTTCGGACCGGCCTTTGGGGACAGAGGTAGATTTTTTACTGCTTCGCAGAACGCTTGTCTCGGTCTACCGTTTGCTTCAAGGCAATGCCTTGAAGCTTACCAACGACCTTGTTACTTTTTACTGCTTCGCAGAACGCTCAATCCACTCCCGGACACGTCGCTTCAAACTTTGCATCGGTATCGACCCCTCCGCTAAGACCAAATCGTGAAAATCCCTGATATCAAATTTCTCGCCCAGCCTTTGCTCCGCTTCCTTGCGCAAAGCCCTAATCGTCAACTCGCCCATTTTATAGGAAAGTGCTTGCCCGGGCCATCCGATATAACGATCTATTTCGGTATTCACTTCGTGCAGGGAGAGCGCGGTATTTTCGCTCATAAATTTCACTGCCTCTTCCCTCGTCCAATCTTTGTAGTGCATACCGACATCTACCACCAAGCGGCAAGCTCGCCACATCTCATAGGTCAAGGCCCCAAAATGCTCATAAGGTGTTTCGTACATGCCCGCTTCCTTGCCTAGATACTCCGCATATAGTGCCCAACCCTCCCCAAAGGCTGAAAGGTATTGCTCTTGCCTAAACTTAGGTACATCTGCCAACTCTTGGGCCAGCATGATTTGGGTGTGATGCCCCGGTACCGCTTCATGCAATGTCAAGGCCGGTAAGACATAAAGTGGGCGCGTCTTCAGCCGAAAAGTATTGACCCAATAAGCACCGGCTTTATGGTTTTCGTATGATCCTTCCGAATAACGTCCGCCGGTATAATTGGGCGCAATCGCCGCTGGAACCGGCTCTACGGTAAAAGGCATTCTCGGCAGATGACCAAAGTAATCTGGGAGAAATCCTTCGGCTTTTTTGGATAGCCAAGCAGCACGCGCTAGCAGGGCTTCTGGACTCTGCGGATAGAATTGAGGATCCGTCCGTAAAAACTGCAAAAAACTGGCAAAATCTCCCTCCCAAGCCAAGGAAGACACAATACTGTCCATTTCTGCTCTGATCCGCTTTACCTCCATTTCGCCAATCGCAAATACCGAATCAGGGCTGATCTCCAAGGTGGTGAAGTAGTGGACCCGATCCTCATAGTACAAATCCCCCATCTCTATCTTACTGATCCCGATAGATTGTCGCGTTTGTGGGAGGTATTCCTCTTCGAGGAACGCTTTGAATGCTTGATAGGCAGGGCGTACTGCTTCGTTTACGTAAGATTTGACCTTGGCATGCTGCTCCGGCCAAGCGTTCCCCGATAGAGGGGCTAAAAACATCTCAAAATAGCCCTCCGCCGCTAGGTGCTCATCGAGTAAAGAGAGACATCTCTTTACGATCAAAGCGGGTACGGTTTTGTTTTCTTTGAGGCCGCGTTGCATCCGCTTTTGCTGCAATTTCAGATAAGCGGGCAAAGCTTCAATCTTTTGCAGATACTGATTGGCGTCAGTTTCGCTATTGATTTTGGTAGCCGAAACGGCATAGTAGATTTCGGTCAAGAAACCGCCTTCTGAGTTGAGAGGCATGAGCTCTGCTCCATAGCGAACTCGACTGAGTTGGTCGCGAAAGATTAACGTTAGGAGGTCTTTATTGATTTGCTCAGAGGGACTTAGATCCGCAAAATGATTTTCAGATAAGATTTGTACCCAATCATTCCAAAAAACCTCTCTGATGGAGGGAGCTATTGTATCTACCCAATGAATTTTGTGATATTCAGCTTGGACTTCATTATTGGTTTCGAAGACTTGGATCAGCTCGTCTAGGCTGTAAGTAGCCTGGGCGATTGGCACTTCAAGGCTGGAACTAGTCTGAGGGCTTGAATTAGATTCTTGGCAAGCGTTCTGCGAAGCAGCCATCAAAAGTAGAGCAAGTAAAAAACGAAAGTGCATCTTATTGGCGTTAGTAAGCTTTAAGCTAGAATATTTTGCGATTAATTTGATAGAGAAATGAACGTTCCGCGCAGCGGGCTTAGATGTCGCCACAAATAATCGTCGCTTATCGCTCAAATAATCGGATATTTACGTCTTAGGACAGATTGGACATGATGAAATTTCAGATATACTTATTGTTAGGATTGTTTTTTTCTTTCAGCCAGCTGAACGCTCAAAATGATTCTACTTCTTGGCTCAAGCGGACGGCTAAAAATGTATTTGGCGAGGAAGCGCATGCGGGGGAAGCTCGTTTATTGGCTTATCCCACGATCGGTTATGCCCCTGAGACGAGTTTTGAAATCGGGATTTCGGCGGTACTACTCTATTATGCCAAAAAAGACTACGAGAAGAATCGTTTGAGTGAAGTGCGGACCTTTAGCTTCTTTACTTTGCAAAGGCAGTATGGGATTTGGCTAGATCATGACTTGTATGGTGATGAGGATAAGTGGTTTTTTCTGGGCAAAATCCGGCAGCAGCGTTTCCCATTGCTGTATTTTGGGATTGGACCAGACCTGCTTGAGGAGGACGCCAATTTGGTAGATGCGAGCTATACGCTGATCAAGGAGCGAGTGCTGCGCAAAGTGGTGCCCAATTTATTTGTAGGCTTAGAGTTTGACTATCAGCGCCTTTATAATACTGAGTTTGAAAGTGATCCGATCCATAACCCCTTAGGGACTGAGGGCTCGCAAAATCTAGGCTTAGGAGTCGGTTTGGTTTATGACAATCGCCACAATGTGCTCAATGTGCGAGAGGGTTTTTTTGCGGAGGTGGCGTATCTACGCTATGCACCGGCTTGGGGGAGCGATTTTGATTTCAATGGGGTGTATAGTGATTTTCGTTATTTCCGGCCCATGTCGGCGGATCACAAGCAGGTGCTGGCGGCTCAATTGGTAGGCACATTTGTCAATGGCGATGTGCCATTTAATCAGCTAGCTTTGATCGGGGGAGAACAACTGATGCGAGGCTATTATCTCGGCCGATACCGCGACAATAATCTTGTGGCGGGACAAATTGAATATCGTTTTTTGCCTTTTCCTTTTAGCAAACGCTTAGGTGGCGCAGCCTTTTTAGGTGCGGGAACAGTGGCTCCCACTATCGGAGATTTACGGCTTTCGCAGCTCAAAGTAACGGGCGGGGCCGGTATCCGTTTCTTATTATTTCCGTCCAAGGATATTTACGTTCGCTTTGATGTCGCCTTTAGTGAAGACGGGCCTGGTTTCTATTTTTTTACGGGGGAAGCGTTTTAAGTAGCGAGTACGAAGTAGGCAGCATTATGCAGGTGGGTTGCTGATATTCGGCCATTAGGAGTCTTTATAGCGGTTTTTGTCTGTGCTCAATCCTAAACATTTAGGATTGA
>JBCAWW010000582.1:0-4246 GCA_038534415.1 Bacteroidota bacterium
ACCTACCATTACTACTCCACCTTTGCTAGCTTTTAATGCCTCTAATGCCGCTCGAGTCGTAAAAATGGAGCCCATGACGTTGACTTGAAATAGTTTTTCAAATACATAGGGCTCAACCATCTCAAATTTACCTCGAGTTGTCATTGCTGCATTGTTGATCAATAAATCTAGTCTGCCAAAGTGGGCGACAGTATCGTCGATCAAGCGTTTGGCATCTTCCCACGCCCCAATATCTCCTTGAATCGCCAAGGGTTCGTAGCCTAGTTCGCGTAATTCTGCTTCGGTTTGGTCGAGTCTGCCTTGGTTGCGACCATTGAGAACGACTTTGGCCCCGGAAGCGGCTAATTGTAAAGCGAGGGTCTTGCCAATGCCCATACTAGAGCCAGTGACGATGACAACTTTGTCCTTAAAATGTGGGTGCATGTGGATTATTTTTTGAGGTAGCCATTGGCAAAAAACCAGTCAAAGGCTTCTTGCATGGCTTCCTTAATAGGGGTTTGGGGCATATTGAGTTCGGCGATGGCCTTGGCAGGCGAAAAGAAGTGCGAATCGCAAGCCACCTTAGCCATTTCATAGGTGATTTTAGGGGCTTTGCCAAAGAGTTTGCCAAACAAACTGGCAAACCAACCAGTGAGAAGTATCAAAAAGTTAGGTAAGGTCTTTTGTGGCTGTGATTTTTGGGTGAGTTCCTGCATCAGACCAAAGGCCTGGACATAGCTCATGTTTTCGCCACCGGCGATATAGCATTCTCCGATACGTCCTTGGTGGAGTGCATTTACGGTGGCTGTAGCGACATCTTTTACGGCTACCCAGTTGCGGCCGCCCCGGGTACAAAAGGGAGGAGGACTTTGCCAGGCTGCTACTAAAACGGCTCCTGAGCTCGGTTTGGTATCGTAGGGCCCGATCATAAAAGTCGGATTGATCACGAGTGCGGGCAACCCTTTTTCTTTGACTGCTTTGATGATTTCATTTTGACCAGCGAGCTTACTGTTGATGTAGTCGAGGCCATATTTAGCGCCTTTCCAAGGAGTGTTTTCTGTGCCGGGTTGTGTCTCAGTACCAAAACCAAAAGAACTGGCACTACCGATACAAACCATACGCTCGACCTTATGCTTGAGTACTTGATCGATCAGGTTTTGGGTGCCTTTAACATTAACGGCAAAATACTTTTCGCCTTTGGCTGGCCATACATCCGTCAAGCCAGCAACATGAATGACAAAGTCGTTGCCTGCGACCGCATTGTCTAAAGATTTGGGGTCGAGCAAATCTCCTATATGCTGTTCAATTGCTAGCTCGTCTAGACTGGGAAATTCACGCCCCTCTTGCACTAATGCGCTGACTTTATATCCTTGCTCTAGCAGCAATCTGACAACATTGTTGCCGAGCAGCCCGTCCGCTCCCGTAACCAATACACGCTTATCCATCAATGGTGATTTTTACTATTTGAATTTGATTTTGTGGCTCCGTCGCCGTCCATGCTAACCACATTTTATTTTGCCAATACATTAATTGAGGAAACCCGCTTTTTCTGCGCGGGTTGATTGGGTGAATCTTATAGGCCGGACTCTTGCTCCCGTCAGCTTTAAAAGTACACAGCTGAATTTGGGCAGTATCCTGATCTTTACGTATCCAACTCACCCAAGCCCTATTTTGTTGATCAAGGACAATATCTACTCGGCCCAAAGCTTGGGCTGCGTCTATCAGACTTGGTTTACTGAAGTTTTTTCCTGCGTCAAACGAAAGGCTGCCCAAAACCCGGGCTTCGCCTCCGGCTGAGGTAAACCAAGCCACTGCTACCGTATCACCTTTTGCTGCGATGGCGGGCCCATTGACCGGACAGCCATTTATTTGCCAATTGTCTGGGTGGAGAGGCTTGGGTTCGGTCCACTTATCGTCTTCTTGGCGCACTAGGTAGATGTCCCTGACCTCCTGCGGAGAACGGTCCCGATAAACGGCTATAAGGCCCTGACTGCTCATGGCCATATCGGTTTGACAACAATCACAGACCCTTTGGTCTAAAAATTGAGTTGGACTCGCATGCCCTTTCTGATCGAACTCGCTATAGGCGAGCATCATATTTTCATTGCCCCCCTCTGCATAATTTCTCCCATCCAACCAGATCGCGGCTGAGCGTTCCCCGTCAAGGGGCACAAAACTAGGAAAACCATGCTCTGTAGCCGAGGAGTCCTCATAGGGTTTTAGCGCCTGACTCCATTGCAGCCTTTGGTCGCGAAACCTCAGCTTGATATCATAAGCGTAGGGATCTGGCCCAGATTTTTCGAGCGTGTGTAAAAGCAAATGCTGATCATTGAGGGCAGTGATCGTCGGGAAGTCCGCCCAGTTTACAAACCAGTCATTGCCTTGAGCTGTCCTTTGAGCAGAGGACCAATTATTGCCATCAAAAGAAGCTATTTGATAACTACTCTCTTCCTTGTTTTTTTCATCCAACCAGCCCATCCAGAGCTGTTGTGAGTCTGCGCTCAAGCTAGGGAATACGCTTGCTGTGTCGGCTGGATTTACTAGCTTTTCTACTTGGACAGTAGGCCACGAAATAGGCGGATTGCAGGCTATCAAAGTAGCTGTTGTCCACCATATGAAGTAGAAATTCCTTAGTTTCATCCTGCGAAAATAGGAAAACTACTACTACTAAACCCAATGAGAACCTCAATCGGAATCCTCGGTCTGCTCCTGTTGTTGGGAGCGTGTACTACAAGCGCTGAAACTCAAAGTAAAAGCGAGCAACCCAATATCATCATTATTTTTGCTGATGATTTGGGTTATGGTGATCTGGGGACATTTGGACACCCTAGCATCCGCACTCCTCATTTGGATCAAATGGCGGCTAATGGGATCAAAATGACCCAATTTTATTCAGCGGCTTCAGTTTGTACCCCTAGTAGAGCCGCTTTGATGACAGGCCGTCTCCCGATAAGATCGGGTATGTGTAGCTCAAAACGGAGGGTATTGTTTCCCGATTCAGATGGTGGATTGCCTGCCAATGAGATTACCATTGCGGAGGGCCTAAAATCCGTAGGTTATGCCACTGCCTGTATCGGTAAATGGCATTTAGGACACAAAAATCCCTATTTGCCAACTGATCATGGCTTTGATGAGTATTTTGGGATTCCTTATAGCAATGATATGAGTCCGCGTGAAAATGACTGGGCAGGAGCACAGCATTTTCCGAGCATCCCCCTGATGGAAGGGGATAGTCTGATAGAAACAAGGCCGGACCAAGGCAAACTGACAAAGCGTTATACCGAAAAAGCCCTAGATTTTATCACTCGCAATCAATCGAATCCCTTCTTTCTTTATTTTCCGCACACCTTCCCGCATGTCCCGCTTTATGCCAATGAAGACTTTGCTGGTAAAAGTTTAAGGGGACTTTATGGCGATGTGGTAGAGGAGATCGATTGGAGCCTTGGACAAATAATCGCCAAGCTTGCGGAATTGGGGATCAGTGAAAATACTTTGGTGGTGTTTACCAGCGATAATGGTCCTTGGCTCGTCATGAAAGAGGAGGGAGGTTCGGCGGGCCTATTGCGGCAGGGCAAAGGATCTAGTTGGGAAGGCGGTCAAAGAGAACCTTTTGTAGCTCAATGGCCGGGGGTAATAGCTGCGGGCCAAACCAATGCAGCTATTGCTAGTACGATGGATTTGTTGCCTACTTGTTTTGCGCTTGCGGGGGCGGCTTTGCCGAACGATAGGGTCATAGATGGGATGGATTTGATGCCTGTCTTAAAAGCAGAGACTGAGACATTGTACCAAACATTTCCTTACTTTCTAGGAGCTGAGCTTTTTGCTTATCGAGCAGGGCCTTGGAAGATTCATTTCAAAACCCTGACTCCCTATATCGGAGAGCCAAAGCTCACGCATGACCCTCCTTTATTGTTTCATTTGGAGCATGATCCGAGCGAGACACATGATTTGGCTGCAGATAATCCTGAAATTGTTAAAGAATTGAAGCTCAAAGCAATGTCCTTCCTCTCCACCCTTGATAGCGTGCCATCTCAACTAGAAAAGCGCCTTCCTTAAGGTTTTTTACTATTTTTAATGCAAAATACATACTCTATGCGCAGTTTTTTGAGCTTGATCATATTTGGTTTATTTCTGAATCTAAACGCTCAGAATGATGGGGAAACCAACAAAACAGATCAAGTGCATCCTCGATTGCAGATCAGCAATTTAAAAGGAGGCAATTTCCAGCCTAGAAGTGGAGGATTAGCCCTCGACGAGCAAGGCCAAC
>JBCAWW010000583.1:0-4243 GCA_038534415.1 Bacteroidota bacterium
TGATCTTAGGCCTTCTGGTACCGACTCTTCTTTCTGCACAAGATCATGCAGAATAGCGCCAAGACGCCATTACGCATATAACAAGTGATAAAATTTGAGTTAAAAGGATAAGATAAGGCAAAAGCCTTTTTGTAAAATGATTAGCAAAAATCTCATCCCAAAGGTGGGCCCCGAAGACTGGGGAGTTCAAGACTAGTGAGTGCAGCAGAGTCTTGATTGTAAGTAGGCGCATGCCAAAAGGGGGCGTTCCCGAGTAGGGCAAAAGAAAAAGAGTCTATCGTTAATTCCGGGCTGACATAATCACAAAGTACACAATGGTGTTCCTGCGACAGCTCGGTATCAGCTTCATGGCTGAGATCTAGGTGTACCTCTTCCCCATGACTACAGTCATGCCAATAGTCAGCAGGTAGGGCTAGTACCATGCTGAGCACTAAAAACAATGAGGCGATATAGGATCTAAACTTTTGCAATATTGTTGCAAATTTAATCAAGTACTCCTTAACATTCAAATGCTCCCAACTTAACGAGCAATTTGTGCGTGTATTGTGCTACCCTGCAGCACCTTACTTTACAAAAGACAACTCAAGGGTCTGGACAATAAATCAGATCCTTGGGCCCAGTCTTTCTCCTCCTGCTTTTCTCCTCGCGGCTGCGTAAATTGAGGGATGCATATCAATCCCGGCTTTCAAGGCAAAAGGCGCGAAGATCCAGAAAAGGCTAGGCGCATTCCACCTGGTCAACATCTTACAAACGATTTTCCAGTCCTATCCGCTGGCCCCACCCCCAAAATTCGTCTCACTGATTGGGCTTTTAGCATCGAAGGTTTGGTAAATAGCCCACAAAAATGGTCCTGGCAAGAATTTCAAGCCCTCCCCAAGCGAAGCTATAAGGTCGATATCCACTGTGTTACGGCCTGGTCTAAGCTAGATACGCTATGGCGAGGGATAAGTATTGAGGCCCTACTGAGTTTGGCTCAGCCTATGGCGAACGCTTCTCATGTGATTGCTGAATGCTACGGCGGTTATACCACTAACTTACCGATAGAAGATGTATTGGCTGACAAAGCATTTGTCGGTCTCAAATATGATAACTTTCCACTGACTCCTGAGCATGGCGGGCCGGCAAGGTTGGTGGTCCCCCATCTTTACTTTTGGAAAAGCGCCAAATGGATCAAGGGCCTCAGATTAGTTGACCAAGATGAGCCCGGCTTTTGGGAAGAAATAGGTTATCATATGTACGGAGATCCGTGGCAAGAACAGCGATATGGCGAAGACGAGAGCGAGTAAATGGCAATTGGCTACTGTCAAAGAGATCAGAGTAGAAACCGATAGCGTCAAAACTTTTGTACTCGCCTTGCCAGAATGGGCTCCGCACTTAGCCGGTCAGCATTATATAGTCCGATTGACAGCTGAGGATGGCTATCAAGCAAGGCGGTCTTATTCGATTGCGTCTGCGCCGGAACGAAAAAACATAATCGAACTGACGGTTGAGCGTTTGGAGGATGGTGAAGTATCAAGCTACCTGCATGACTTCCTCAAAGTGGGAGACAAAATCGAAGTACGGGGACCGCAAGGAGGTTATTTTGTCTGGAAGTCTGCATATAAAAGTCCCTTGTGGCTTATCGCGGGTGGCTCGGGCATTGTCCCATTGATGGCCATGTTGCGACATCGGCAAAACCTGCCTGACCCAGTTCCTGCCAAATTACTCTATAGTATCAAAAGCCCTAGCACCGAAATCTATGGGGAAGAGTTAGCGCAGCTTGCCAAAAAAGACTCCGGTTTTGCCATCAGGCGTACCTACACCCAAAAGACCCCCGCCCGATGGGCTGGGGATCAGCGTAGGGTAGATAAAATCATGCTGCAGGAAGAGTTAGCGAGGTTCCCCTCCCATCCACTCGTCTATATCTGCGGCCCAACGGCTATGGTAGAGTTTGTGGCCTTTACCTTAGTCGAACTTGGCATGCCGGGCGTTAGAATACGGACTGAGCGGTTTGGGTGATGGGGTCCTGACAGCTAAGTTATTCTATAATTACTTTTCGACTTAAGATTCCTCGTTCCGCGGAGCGTAACTGAAGAATATAAACCCCAGCAGGCAAGAGCGATACGTCTAGCTTTAACTGATTTTGGCTGGCTGGCAAGGCAGACTGAAGCTGCACTCTGCCGGTCAAATCTAGTAAGCTCACTGCAAAATCAGGATGATTTGCACTTATGAGGAGACTAAGACGCTCTTGGACAGGATTTGGAAAAAGCCTTAGGCTATTGGCGAGTTCAGGATCAACATTGGTACTGGTATTTGTCGAATCAGAAGAGGTGGTATCGGTATCAATCATTACTTGGCCATTTTGGGCATTGACCAATAGAGGGGATTCATCCACATGGATTAGATCAGTTCGCTCCCAATTGAGTTGAAAAGGTATTTCACGCTTCGCGATGTCGTCATCCAAGACTACGATCACCGTAGCGATTTGGCCATAGCCTGAGACTTCAAGCCCATCGGTGCGTACCATCGCGGTTTCAAACTTAGATTCGGTAAAATCATCATGATAAAGGCTCAACATATCGACATTGTCCGTCCCTAGCCAAGAGATATCAAAGCGCATCTTCACGCTATTGGGTTCTACAAGACTTGAATCATAGTTCATCGAGAAGGCCATGCCGTACATATCATTGGCAAGGGTATCCATATTGCCCAGCATAATCGGAATCGTCAGGGTATCACCGGGATTTTGCGTCGTCGGCATGAGCATATAAAGAGGCACATCACCACTTGCGCCCATCCTGAGAGCAGTATGCGTGAGGGCATAGTTTTGCACGATCGCAAGGGTATCGGCAGCATCGATAAGGCCATTACCATCACAATCCACATGTTTGATATCGAGTCCCGAGGCTAGACTATCGCCCCAATCGGGTGCATTTTGCCCTGTCCAAGTCAGATTAGCGCCTGGACGAGCAGGGCCGGTCTGTCCATACTTTAGGCCTATCGCTAAGAGATCCCAGACATTGGCTACTTGATTAAAATTAGCGTCTCCGGGATAGACCATTCTTGCCAAAGCCGAAGGTGGCCAGCAAGATATCGTGTCCGGCGACAAACCAATATCTCTAGTTGTACCATCTATGTCTAGGAAGGCAGGGTTACCCGCATCATAGAGAGGAGAACCAAAAGTAGGGAAGAAATCAGGTCCAAGTAATGGGTCTGCCTCTATATTGAAGTAGGCATCCGTAGAATCGCCATTGGCATTGACCGTAATGGGCTCTCCGATGAAGGGCAAAGGCGTCTCAAATCTGTAGTTAGTATCATTCAGGGCGATCAAATTGTAGGAAATGTCATTGAAATAGGCGTTGCCATATGTGATGACGCCATAGTCGTTATTACTGATGGCATTCATTTGAAAGAGGACCACATCTTCACTCAAGAGACTAAAAGCAATGGAATTGTCAATAAATACATTGTTGCGGATGGTGGCAGTTGGCGGATTATTATAACTAGCATCTTCAAGGCCGCGGCCGACATTGCGGATCACATTATTTTCGATGGTCAAAGTACCACCATCACGACTATAGCGGATGCCATAATCATTGGGCATGTCGTAGACTTCATTGCCTGAGATGTAGGCATTGGCTTCGGTCTGAAGACTGTAAATACCCGCATAGCGACCATCATGCACTTTGTTACAGCGAATCAAATAAGGCCCGGGTTCATTGGGACCGACAGAGCGACCAAAGAAGCCGATGCCGTACCAATCAAAGTCATAGACTTCGTTTTCGGCGATTTCGATACGACGGTCTGCGTCCATTGCTATCCCAAAAGCACAATGACGAATCACACTATTGTCTATCTTGAGGCGTAGCAGGCTCGGATCAGTCAGTACCGTGGCATTTTCCACTACATTTACTGCCATATTGGTATGCTCTACGATACAATATGACAACTCACTCAAGAGCGTCAAATTGCTAAAGTTTAGGCCTTCCCATTCATTCGTGCCAGGATTGATTGCCTGGACGCTAAAGAGGATCTGATCGGCAGGAGTGCCAATCGCTAAGAGTCTGCCTTCCACGGTCAATTGGTAGCCCGGTTCAAAGTAAACTTGGGTTCCAGCTTCGATATCAAGCGTAGCGCCATTGGGGACCGTCAAATCACTATTGGCGATATAGATCGTATCCCGATCCCAAGTCCCCGAGACAGTGCCACTGACATATTTTACTGATCCCGGAGTCAAGGTTACGGGTAAAAGGGTTTCGCTACC
>JBCAWW010000584.1:0-4236 GCA_038534415.1 Bacteroidota bacterium
AAATCGTCTCGATGCTGGCTTTGAACATTTCAATTTTCATCTCAATTTGATTTAGAGTAATTGTGAATACATGTGCAAACTAGCGCCTGCTTTCCTGTCTGATGATGCCTAATGGCATTCGCGTTTGTGATTTTTGTCATCTTTACCGTCATTGTAGTAAAGCAACAGACATGAAAACGCTATTCTCTCTTTCCCTTTTATTTTTACTCCTAGCGGAGAACGCTCATTCACAGGTATTGCTACTAGAATATCCAAACGAGCAAACCCAAATCGCCCAAAAATCTAGCGTAGTACTCGATTTGAGCCTGTTAGCAAAGCACCCCAATTTGCAGCTTGAGTTGTGGCATAAAGATGAGATGGTAGATTTTGTAGTACTCCCTCCGGGAACGCTTGATTATAGCTGGCAGCTTGAAAAACAAAGGGCATCCAAGCACTATCAAATCCGGCTTGTTTCTGCCATAGATGCGCGTTTATTGGCTCAGACTGAGAGATTTGAGATTGGGAGAGCAAATTTGGTTTTGGGTAGCCGCCTGGCTGCGATTGCTAGTTCGGTAGCTTTAGTTGGTGCAGGAGTCTTTGCTTGGTTTCGAGTCGGAATACTGGAATCCCCTGATCCAATTCCGGTCCGATGATGGTGTATTGGTAGTTGGATAATACATTAAATGTACTTTTAAATATTTGGATTGCTTGTGATATTCACAAGCGTGAAGATCATCCATATTATACTTGGCAAAGCACGACTCGATCGCATGAACGGGATCAACAAAGTTGTGCACAATCTAGCGCTCCATCAGGCAGCTTTAGGACATGATGTGAGTCTTTGGGGCATCACGCCAACGCCCAATCTCGAAGTTCCCCCTCGGGCTTATAAGCTCCGTTTTTTTCAAGCGACTAAATTTGTTTTTGGGCTTGATAAGGAGTTGCAAGCCGCGATCAAAGAGCTCAAGGGCGAGGAGCTTACCTTTCATCTACATGGTGGTTTTATTCCAGTTTATTTCCGAGTGGCCTTTGAGCTGGTCCGAAATAAATTGGCCTATGTAGTTTGCCCACACGGTGCCTTGACGCCGGGAGCCTGGCAGGTCAACTCACTTAAGAAAAAGTGGTATTTCAAGGTATTTGATGCCTTCATCCTCCGGAAAGCCTCGGCTGTACAATTTCTGGGAGAGACGCAGTTCCACGCAGTGGACAGGCTCTTACCCCTACAGCGAAAAGTACTGATTCCTAATGGACAAAATCTAGAAGAATTGGATTTTGAATGGGCTCCGATGGATCGTCCTCAAGACCCTATTATCAGTTTTTGTGGGCGGCTAGACGCGAGAACCAAGGGCCTTGATTTGTTGTTTGCTGCATTGCAAGCACATGCCAAGGAAGGCGGTCGTTGCCACTTATGGATTATTGGCGATGGCGAAGACAGAGAATGGCTGAAAAATGAAGCGGCAGATCGAGGGATCTCAGATCGAATCGTTTTTTGGGGTAGCCAATACGGCAATGAAAAACTCAATCTACTCGCCCATAGCGATGCTTTTGTGCATACTTCTCGCAATGAAGGAATGCCCACGGGGGTTCTTGAAGCCGCTGGTTTGGGCTTGCCCTGTATCCTTAGTCCAGAAACTAATCTCTCAGGCATTTTTGCCGAACACCAAGCTGGTTGGCGTGCTGCTCCTAATACAGTGGAGGCTATCACTGATGCCCTGCATCAAGTAGAACAGGCATGGGAAACCCAACAAATCAAATCCTTAGGACAAAATGCCAAGGAGTTGGTAGCGACAGAATTTAATTGGGACCGCATCGCGGAACGAGTGCTCGAAGCCTATGAATAAAACCCATCATTTGGTAGAGAAAAGTGGGCAGGCCCTTTTTGTGCTGTTCATTGTCGTGATGATCCTCCGGATCAACACCTACTTTATGGTGTCAGAAAATCCCACCATCACTCGGATTTTTAAGACGGGCTTGCGGACAGCTTTGACCGGGATTAGTTTTTTGGTACTCCAGAATATTGTACGCAATGGGGTGCAAACGCGCTTTAAGTGGGAAAATATTCTGGCCTTCCTGTTTTATTTACTTTACCTCTTTGTCGGTTTTGCCTCCTTGCTTTGGTCCTCCGATCCGGGATGGTCAGGCCTGCAGATTGCGATGGATTTAGAATGCGTATTCTTTGTCCTCTATTATTGGAAGGCGCTGCTTGCATTCAATGATCAGCCTCATATACTGAAGAAAATTCCTTTTGACTATATCCTTTGGGTCTCTATTTCATGGGTAGCTGCCTCTTTTTTGGTGGGAGCGGTGGCAGTGCCGGATACCTTTTTTAGAGGGACGCATGGGGGAGAGGTACAACGCCTGGGCGGCTGGGTGATCAATCCCAACGAATTAGGGATGCTTTGTGTGGTTGGTGCGGGAGGCTTGTATGTCAATCTGATGCGAAAGGGAGTCTCTACCTGGAAGGTGGTGGCTTGGATCATCATTTTGGTAGCCCTGGTTTTGACCCAAAGTCGGTCCTCACTGATCAGCTTTTTTATGACTACTCTCTACTTTGTGATGATCTCAGGTCGCGCTAAGTTGATTGTTCCTACGATCGTGATCGGTGCGGTGGCTGCGCCGGTCGTCTTCTTTACCATTTTTGTGAAAGATGGCGATGTGGGAGAAGTAATGAGTATGACGGGGAGATTGCCCTTTTGGGATGACCTATTGACCTATGGATTTACTGATAGACCGCTTTATGGCTTTGGCTTTATGCGGATTCATTATAATACCAATTTTCCCAGTATACATGCTTTTCCCGGCGCCATGACTCATAACACCTTTATGCAGCTCCTGCTCAATCTCGGTATGATTGGAGCAGTGGTTTGCGGGAGTCAAATGTTGTTTACGTTTCGCGGCTTTATGCGGGAGCGGGACCCTTATCTCCGCCATATTTTCATGGGGATGATATTCGGGATTTTGGTCAATTCATTTACTGAGTTTGGGATTTTTGGAGATGCCAATTATGGGATCATGTTGTGGCTGTTTTTGGTAATGATGTTTGTGCTAAAGACCAACGAACGCCCCTATTACAAGCAAAAAGCAGGGATTTATGAACGTTATGTTACAGTCTAAAGAGACGCAGTTGATAAAAGATATTTGGCAGGGGGCGCCGGGAAAAATCTTGGCCCATCCCGGGCCAGAGGCTAAGCTCAAGGAAGTAAAACTGGATTGGGAAGACTCCCAAGTCGGCCAATCCTTTTCGTATATCTGCAATCCCAATGGTACTATCAGGTGGATTTTTCCCTCAAAGCAGAAATATCCGGTGCATTTAGCGCTATATAATTCGGCCCATTGGAAGGCTAGACTTTATAAGATCGGCACGCATCTCGCTTTCAAAACGGGTCTGCAAGGACGATTGCTGAGCGGCAAGCTTTGGTTGGGGGAGTTTGAAAATAGCAGTCTAGCAGAAGCTATCGGGCAAGTAGAGCATGATGGCTACGCCATTTTTACGGGTACGGTAGGGGAAAACCGCAAAGGTATCGTGGCGATCAATCGAGCTAATCAAACTACTCACTTTATCAAAGTGCCGCTGACCGCACAATCTCTGGAAAATGTGTCGAACGAAGCCGAAATCCTTAATCAAATCCAAAGCTTTGACCTCAAGTATTTGCGCGTACCCGAGGTAAGTCAAATACCGGGGCAGGGGAGTGTACTATTGTCAAACGTTCGTCCGAAGGACGGCAGAGAAGAAAATAGACTAGCCGTTGGGCATATCAGAGCCTTAAGCGAATTATACGCAGCGACTAAGCGTTCAGCAAGGCTGGCCAATCTAAAATACTACCAAGAAATCACCCAAAACCTAGCCAAAATCCAACGGCTAGAGTTTTTGGACCCAAGTCTCAATCCTAGGCAAATCATGAGCTTGGCCAACGCATTGGATCGAGAATACAAACGTCTGAACCCAGATGAGACCATCAAGGTGGCCTGGGCACATGGCGATTTCACTTCGTGGAATATGTACCATTCTGACGCTGCTTTGCATGTCTATGATTGGGAATTGGCGCGTCCCGATATGCCGATACTGTACGATGCTTTTCATTACCTGATCCAAACTGGGGTTTTGCTGCGCCATCAGTCGGCTCGACAAATTGAAAAAGAATTGCTGCGGGCTCAAAGATTGCCTGGTACCCAAGAATTGTTGGATCGCTATGGACTTAATTTTGAGGAGCAATATCGCCGCTATTTGCTGTACGTGGTGAGCTATTATCTCCGGAT
>JBCAWW010000585.1:0-4235 GCA_038534415.1 Bacteroidota bacterium
ATGCGTCATGCAGACTGCCGCTTTTATCTTCCCGATTGGTATAGCCTAAGATTTCTTGCTTGGCAGAGTTTAAGTTGTCGCGACCGGAGTGAATAATGCCTTTGCTATCGCAAACGACCACCTCCTTGACGGAGATACAGCGTGAAGATTCGATATCGGCACAGCGCAATAAACGCGCAATGGCGATACCGGCAGCACCCGCGCCGTTGATCACTACTTTGAGATTGGTAAAAGCTTTATTGACGATTTTGACCGCATTCATCAAAGCTGCCAGTACCACGATGGCGGTACCATGTTGATCGTCATGAAAAACGGGGATGCCTAAGTCTTGCAGGCGTTCTTCGATCTCGAAGCTGCGCGGAGCGGCGATGTCTTCTAGATTTACCCCTCCAAATACGGGAGAAATGCGACGGACGGTTTCGACGATTTCGTCGGTATCCTGCGTATTGAGGCAGATGGGAAAAGCATCGATGCCAGCAAATTTTTTGAAGAGCATGGCTTTGCCTTCCATCACGGGTAGCGAAGCTTCAGGCCCAATGTTGCCAAGCCCTAATACCGCAGAGCCATCGGTTACGATCGCCACGGTATTGGATTTCATGGTGTACTTCCAAACGTCTTCTGGATTGGCCGCTATTTGGCGACAGGGTTCGGCTACGCCGGGAGAATATACAAGGGACAAATCTTCGGAAGTTCGAACGTCAAGTTTGGCTTCCATGCGGATTTTGCCGCGAAGTTTTTCGTGCAGAAAGAGAGAATCTTGATAGATATCTGACATAAAAAATGTGATGTGTGAAAACGATAGATCGCCATGGCGATCCTTTGGTTTTTAGTTCCTTTGCTAAAGAATGGGCTATATAACAAAAAATGGCCCAAATACGCCGTCCGCCTT
The DNA here is from genome assembly GCA_038534415.1 of Bacteroidota bacterium. Classification (GTDB taxonomy): domain Bacteria; phylum Bacteroidota; class Bacteroidia; order J057; family J057; genus JBCAWW01. The sequence goes on from JBCAWW010000585.1 coordinate 890, forward strand.
GGGACTTAAAATACATTGGGTGGCAAATTCAACCGCAGAGCGCAAGCGAATGTCCTGCTGAGGAAGTCCCTCATACAAATAGCCTGCTTGAAAAGTACCGATAGTACGGGCTAAGATTTCTGCGCCAACATGCACAAAGTAAAGCTTTCTATCTTCAAGTGTGGCTGAGCGTTCGCCGAAGGCGGTAAAATAAGTCTCTAAAAAGGAAAAGAGGCAGTTATTAGCCGCTACAATATGCTCATGCGTCTTGGCCATATGAGCTTGCATCCATAAGTGAGCGGCGAGATGGGCCACATCCTGCACCGGCCAACCAAAGTGGGTAAACTCCCAATCGATGATCCTTAGTCCCGCTTGGGTATGGAGAATCGAAGGCGGCCACAAATCCCCCATGATCAGGCAAATACCGGGCTTAGTGATCCAGCGGCCGACTTGGGCGATCCGTTCGGCAAGCTCTTGCGCTTGGGGGATTTTCGCCTTTTGCAAGGCTGCGAGCTGGTTGTATTGGACTGCTAGACGCACACTTTGTACGCCTTGGTTTTGAAATCGCTGGCCCAAATCAGCATCCTGAAAGCTAGTAGCATGCAGCTGAGCGAGAAAACTACCCAACTGCTGACCGATCTTCAAGGCTGCTTGATGATCGATCTGTGGTAGTATGGCAGCAAGATTAGGGGCATCACCAAGATCTTCCATCAAGATGAGGGAGCGTTCGGCGAAGGCGTGCAACAAACGAGGAGGCCTAATAGTATCCGCTAACTCAATCCGCTTTTGCTCGCTCCACCACCGCAAGGCATCGGCCTCAAACCGACTTCTCGACGCGTCCATAGCAATTTGAGGAGCGGCGGCAATATAGGGGGGCGTGTATTTGGCGATAAAGGACTGAGGCTTGGCCGGTACCCGCCAGACATAATTGAGTAGCCCCCCACTCAGTGACTCAGGAGGGCCCAACAACTCTAAAGAGGGAAGCTGCTGCTCTAAATATGCGGTCAAGACTTCTGCGTGCATATCAGTTGTCTAATATACTGGTCAATTTTAGGCTAAAAAGCGCTAAAATACTCTTTGAGAAAGGCCAAGAGCAAGATGGGCCGATTTTTGGTGGTAATAGGTAGGAATAGTATGTAATTTGTTATTCGCGAATCGCGAACCACACTTAAATCTAATTTATGCGGAAACATAACGGAATGCGCCCTCAGGACGTAGTGATCTTGCTCAAAATTGTACTTCTAGGTGACACGCCCTGGCGATATTCAGATATTTCCGCCTCTCTTACCATCAGTCAGTCCGAAGTTGCCGAAGCCCTCAACCGATCTAAACAAGCGCGTCTCGTCGATGCGTCCAAACGTAAGGTATTTAGAGCTTCTTTTTTGGAATTTTTAAGCTATGGATTAAAATATGTATTTCCGGCTCAACCCGGTTCCGTAGTGCGAGGAATTCCGACGGCACACTCAGCAAAACCGCTTTCGGAATTGATCCTGTCTGAAGAGATGTATGTTTGGCCAAGTCCAGTTGGAAACACGCGAGGGCAGGCAGTAAATCCTCTCTATGCCAATGTGATCCAGGCTATCCGCCACGATCCCCAACTGTACGAAATGCTTGCCTTGCTAGACGCAGTAAGAGTAGGACGTGCCCGCGAACAAAAAATCGCTATCGAAGAATTGCGCAAGCGTATAATGATTGAACCAGTTTATGCCGGACAATAGCTATTCCCTAATTGAAAAAGTCGCTCAAGGTTTTGGAGACCTCAATAAGAAGGTCTTTTACCTAGGCGGATCAACCCTTAGCTTATACGTACCCAAGTATGCTGCTGCCCAAAATAGGGTAGTGGGCGAAGTTGATTGCATTCTGGGCTCACTGGCCTTGAACGACTATTTTCAATGGGAAGAATGGTTGTCTGACCGTGGTTTTGTCAAAGAAGAAGCGATCAATCATTTTCAACACCGTTGGCTGTATCAAGGGATACCTGTCAACATTTTGGCGCGCAATCGAGAAAGCCTTGCTTACAAGTATCGTTGGTTGGATGAGGGCATCTTTCATGCCCAATCCTACCCGGTCAATGAAGATACCAGCGTACGCTCCTTTACACCGGCTTATTTTATCGCGGCCAAAATTGAGGCTTTCCTCAACAAAGCAGGAGGCGACTTTCGCACCAGCGAAGACTTCGAGGACCTGATGTTTGTCCTTGACAATCGTCCCCAAATCGTAAAAGAATTGTGCGGATCGTTCTACGAAGTAAGAAACTACATCCAACGATATTTCAAACGCTTTTTGATGGACCCAACCCTCGAAGAAGGCCTCTATTATGTGCTGCCCTTTGGGACGGATGAGCTGCATGTCAATCACATCAAATCCCTCATGCAGGCCATCGTAGATCACAAGCCAAGTTTGGAAGCCGTGCCTCATTACCGTCAGGCGGTGGCTTTTTAGTAAGTATCAAAAGTAGAAGGTCCAAAGAGGCTCAGCTTTCCCCTTCTGTCTACTCTGTACTTAAATAATGTTCGCGCTGATTATTTCTTGCGTATCCTCTCCTTCTAAAGGCATTACTCTTACGTCAAAAGCAATTTGAGGCAAGGCCTCATCGGGCTTGGCCGACTCAAAGGGGCTGATCGCGATCTTTTCGATCCCATTGGGTAGCTTAGGCGTATTTTCAGCCGTTAGTAGCGAGTTTTGATGCAAATAGTGCAAGATGGTCGATAGATGTCGAAGGCCCTCAGTATAAGCACTCGATTCAAAATTGGCACTAAAACTCAAACGAAAACGCAATATGCCTATACTAGTATTCAACTGCTGTTCAGGGCGATAGCTTCTTGCAGCCAATGGGGTCTCAAGATTGATATGAGAAACGGAGCAAAGGATTTTGCCCAATTGGTCTGCCTCTGTTTGGGCGTAGCTGAGTTTACTGCCCTCAAGTCCCATCTTAGTTTTGAGCTTAGAAATGATGGTAATCACTGCCTGGTCGATCATATATTTTTGTGTTAGGAGCGTCGCGCACAGCTGATGCATTTCATGCTTTCGGGCATAAAATGCAAGCGTTCAAAACGGATCGGATTGCCACAACGACTACAATTGCCAAAGTCTTTTTTGTCAATATTTTCTAGTTGCCGATTGAGTTTTCTGAGGGTCGCCTTCGCCGAACGCAGCCCCGCATCGTTGACACTTTTATTGTTGATGGCATCCATACGACTGATTCGCCCGATGGCGTTGTCAGGTGAGATCGGTTTGGTCAATTCCTTCAAGCCTACTATTCGGGCCGTAAGTTCCTCACTTTTGCTTTCGATCTTAGCTTTGATTTGCGCACGTTGCTCCTCAGTCATCATAAAGGAAGATAGGACCTAATTTTGAGAAATTACGT
>JBCAWW010000586.1:0-4230 GCA_038534415.1 Bacteroidota bacterium
TCCTCGTTTGATTTGAGATTAGGCGCAAAACCACCTTCATCTCCAACATTGGTTCCAAGACCGCGGCTCTTCAATACTTTTTTGAGAGAGTGGAAAGTCTCTGCACCCATGCGAAGCGCTTCGCTAAAGGTATCAGCCTTAAGAGGCACGATCATGAACTCCTGAATATCAACAGAGTTATCAGCGTGGCTACCACCGTTTATGATGTTCATCAATGGAACAGGTAGATAGCGACCATTCACACCACCAACGTAACGATAAAATGGCATGCCCAAATCAACAGAAGCCGCGCGAGCTGCTGCCAAAGAAACACCCAAAATCGCGTTAGCGCCTAGTTTGCCTTTGTTTTTGGTCCCGTCAAGGTCGATCAACATCTGGTCAATCTCAGCCTGATCGTATACCATCATACCTTCGAGCTCAGGAGCAATGATAGTGTTTACGTTATCAACGGCTTTAAGTACACCTTTGCCGAGGTAACGATCGCCACCGTCGCGAAGCTCAACTGCTTCGTGCATACCAGTACTGGCACCTGAAGGCACTGCAGCACGGCCGACAGATCCGTCAGAGGTGGTAACTTCTACTTCTACTGTGGGATTACCGCGTGAATCAAGAATCTCGCGTGCGGTAATGTCAATAATTAGGCTCATGTTTTATTTTTTTTATGATCGGCTGCGAAGATACAAATTCATCTCGATATGTGATATTATTTGATTTCTTGCGGGCAAAGCTTAATAATTTCATAATTTCCCGCCCCAATTAGTATCGAATGGAAAGTCTCAATATTAGTGCCCTGCAAATTGATTTAGCTTGGCATGATGCTCTCGCCAATCGCAAACATATTGAAGCCTTACTTGCGGCCAGTCAGCCTCAGTCTGACTTGATTATCCTGCCTGAGATGTTTGCAACGGGTTTCTCGATGGAGCCAGCCGGCGTCGCCGAACGCTCAGATGGACCTACGGTAACTTGGATGCAGGAGATCGCCACCCAATATGATAGCCATCTAAACGGGAGTCTTATCATCACGGAGGAGGAGCAATATTTCAATCGCTCTTTTATGGTAAGCTCGCAAGGAGTGCAGGCCCAATACGACAAACGCCATAGTTTTAGCTTGGCGGGAGAAGATAAAGTGTATCAGGCTGGCCATACCAAGGTGATCACTCCTATCAAAGGCTGGAACATCTGCCTGCAAATTTGCTATGACTTACGCTTTCCGGTTTTTGCTCGGAATCATGCGGATGCAGCGGGTAAGCTCGAATACGATTTATTGCTATACGTTGCCAATTGGCCGGCGGCGCGCGTACAGCATTGGGAAAGTTTGTTGCAAGCGAGAGCGATTGAAAATCAGTGCTATGTGGTTGGGGTAAATAGGGTAGGAGTAGATGCAAACGGGCATTACTACTCTGGTAGCAGCATGGTGGTCGATCCGATGGGTCAGCTGAGTGCAAAAGCCTTTGGTGGCGAAGCCATTCTCACTGCAAAATTAGACGCTGAATTTCTCGCCCATACGCGCGCCAAATATCCTTTCTGGCGTGATGCTGATCGTTTTGAGCTTGATCTGTAAGCCATAGACTATGCTCACTGCTTCGCAGAACGCTTATTGCGACTTTATGTAGAGGGGCGTTTTGCTTTACCGCTGCGCGAAACGCTTCTCTCAGGCTGAAGGGATGCTGGCCCGTTTTTTCGGCACTCAATCCGCTCTTATTTCACACTCTTGCAAGCAATTGGTGGTGGAGTTCTGCGAAGCAGTCGACACTCATCTCCGCCAAATCAGCATATTGGTCCAGGGGAAAAAATCTACTTAGTTTGAGGAACTTCCGCTTTGCAATTTCTCCTGCTAGCTGCTCCTTCGCCATGCTGCTACAAGCTACTAAACCCGCTGCGCTGGCCTCCCAAATCCATGGATTGTCATGGGCCGCAAATTGCCATGCGGGATTCAAGTCTTGATATCTGTCTAACAAGAACGGGACTAAGCGTTCCATGAAATGGTCGCTCACAATCAAGTGAATCCCTATCGGATGCCCCCAGAGAACTAGCGTTCTGTAAAACAGAAATCCCTCTCCTTGCTGCATCCTCGGATAATCCATGACGCGATAGGCCTGCTGCGCATAGTTTTCACCTCTCGAGAGTTTAGGGGGCATACTTGGCCAAGGAAGTGCCAAGGATTGAGCTAGGAGCTGCTCGCCAGTCTGGGCAAGGAGCTTTTCTAGTTTGTCTTGGACCTCATGTTTGCGGGGGAGTATCTCCGCATCCTTAAGCAATGCCAGTTCTAAGGGATCTAAGCTGGTATTATTTTGATTCATGCGCCTCTTGCTGAGCTTGCTGCCACTCTTCGTGTGTACGGCGTTTGACCGCGTCGCCAAAGATAGAAAGTCCCGCATTGAAAACCAGCAGACCGAGGGTGCCCATGGCGACCCACTGCCAAACCGGACTTGCCTCCATTTTCCAAATAATAGCTTCTCCAGTAAGACTAAAGCCCAATCCGACCATCATCAGGCCCAAGGGAGCGGTTTTGCGCCAGAGGTGAAATCCTTGTTGCTGAATGTAATTTTTTTGACTTGACATACGATTTTTGTGGTAGATAGTAGGTTTTTCCTGAAAGCGAGTCGATTCTTACAAGGGGATTCGTTCCGCAAAGCGGTCAAAAGCCGCTTATGTGTCCTAATTAAGCCTATATGGAGCAAAATGTTTAAGCATGAGTTAAGAATGTTACACCTGTATTTTTTATGAGGATAAGTATTTCAATCTATGGACTATTTGGGTGATTTTTGAATTGTTCAGAGGAAGTTCTTTACCATTACGAAATACCTGAATGTTCCGAATCTGTTATTCGATTACTTGGCTCATCCTATTTGCTTCAATACCTGTAAAATCCCAAGAAATTGAGAGCGACAGTCTTAGCCTAGCGCAAATCCAAGCAATGATTGCGCAAGCCGAGTCTAATAGCAACCCCAACATGGCCCTGGCTAGTATCGGCGAAATCGAACTAGAACAAGGCTTATGGTTAGCGGAAAGAGAAAACCGTTTTGGCGGAGAATTATTGGCCTTTGAGGCACTCCCCCAAGATGGAAAAGTAGAGTTGCTATGGACGACTGCTTCAGAATATAATAGCGCTTACTTCGCGGTCGAGCGTTTACAATACAACCAAGAGTTTGCCACCATTAGCATCATCAAAGCTGCTGGTAACTCTCGTTCCCTGATCAATTACTTTTTTATTGATGAGCGAGGAGAAGGGCAACAGATATATCGCTTACGTCAGGTAGATCAAAATGGATTGGTACACTACAGCCAAACAATCGAGTTGAAGGCTGAGGAGGAACAATTTATGGTATTGACTCCTTCAGAGGACGCACAAAACCTTGACATTCTAACCGATATTAAAATGGTCCGAATCAGAATTACTGATCAAAAAGGAAAGGTAGTTGTTCAAACCGAACAAGAAACCGAATCCTTTACGAGAATAGACATCGCCAAACTCAAACCGGGGACTTACGCAGTAAGGGTTGAGGATGGTGATCAGATCAGAATGATGGAGTTTAAAAAGAAGAAATAACTCCCGGGGAAGGGTAGAATATAAATTAGGTTAATTTGGGTTGTGTTTTTGTTTGTGTTTAGCCTCCTCATTGAGGGGGCTTCTTTTTTTGGTTTTAGTCCGAGAGCACTCAAAAAGACAACGCATTAGGCGGGGAGCTTAATGCGCTGTCAGGTGTTAAATTTGGGGTATATAGGTATAATTCTTCTATTCAGTTTTTTTGCGTGTTGTCCGTTTTTGGGTAGTAGATTTTTTTGGGGAGCTGGCGCTTTCTTTGGCGGCCAATTTTGCTTCCAATTCTTCTACTCGTTTCAACAAAGTTTCATACTCTCCTTTAGAGGGAAAGGAAAACTTTTCGACTACACCTTCCGCGGCTTCTTTGAGTTTGCTTTCAAACTCTTGTTTGCGGGTTTCGGCATTATCCATGAAGTTGTCGACTAATTTTTTGCCTTCTTCTTCTGAAAGCTTGCCATCGCCAACCATTTCGTCAATGGACTCTTGGAGCTTTTCGGCTGTCATCGCGACAAAGCCCACACCTGTGTATAAAAAACGTTTGAATAATTCTTCCATAGCGTCAACGCTTTAGATTACGGGATAAGATTAATTATGGTTTCAAATGGGGGAATTTTTAACTTAGGTCAACCCATGAGTTATAAGATACAACTTAGCACCGAAGAAACGTATGTGCTAGCCGACAAAAT
>JBCAWW010000587.1:0-4223 GCA_038534415.1 Bacteroidota bacterium
TGCTTAAGCATTTGTTGATGGATTCCGCTAGTAGATCCACTAAAAATTCGTAGCGTTTTTCGAAGAAAGGCCTAAAACTATCTATGTAATACTCGTAGTATGGAGAATTTCGATAAGCCGCTTCCCAGCTTCTAAAATGCTGCAATTGCCAGTTTTCGGCATATGAGATTCGCTTCTCTTTGATCGGCATTCTCGCTCCCCTTCGCTCTACAGGGATGCTTAACTTCATATCACCATTGGCGCCTTTGATCCACATTCGGTTGGTATATTGCTGTTTGCGAAAATGCTGACAGACTTCTAGTTCGATGAAATCGTATTGCATTGCAGCGCTAAACCAAGAAATAGATGGGAAGTATGAAATAGGGAAAACAGGCACTGGGTGGTATTTTTTACACAATAACGCAATAAACAAGTCCATTAAGCAATCCAAAGCAGTAATTGTCATTGGAGAATGGCGCTAGCCTTTGTTATTTTGTATCAAATAGAACTAATATGAATAGCAAGTTTTTGCTTTGGATGCTGACTTTCTTTTTGCCATTGACTGCTTTGGCACAAGCAAACAATGTGCAATTTTATATGGACGTCTATCGCTATCAAAGCACCTTTAGCGATACGCCTTCTGCAATGATTTATCTTGCCCTAGACGGTAGCTCGATTGCATATGAGATGAAGGAGGATGGTACCTTTCACCCGGATGCTGGTGGTTCACTTTCCCTTTACCGATTAGTCGAGGAAGACACCAATCTTGTTTATAAAGCCAATCTCGTTTTTGATTTCCCCGAAGGCCAAGGCCTTGCTGATACAACGCTAGATAGCAAGCGGACTACCTTGCTCAATGATGTGGAGCTTAGGTTTATGCCGGGTAAGTACTTGGCTCTGGCCGAGGTCAAAGACAATACCAATCCCGCTGCAGCCCAGGCTTATGTCGTCCGTGAATTTGAAATCGAACGCCTCAATAAGTCTGAATTTGGTTTTAGTGATCTCAAGTGGGTTTCACGCAAAGAAAGCCCCAAAGGACGCGGCTTTGGCCGAAAAGACTTTCTCCCCATGGTAACGAATGATTATTTCCTCAATCAGGATACCATGCGCTTTTACCTTGAGTTTTATCATACCGATCAACTGATGGAAGATCGTTTTTATATCCGCAGTGTGATCTATCAGGGGGATCAGAGAATCTGGACCACAGAGACCGATGAGGGCCGCAAAGTAGCTCGCTCTTTCAATGCCTATGTCGAAAGTATGTATGTCGGTAAGCTGCGCTCCAATACTTACTACCTACAAGTTGAGTTGCTGGGGTCTGATTTGAGAACCGTAAAAACGTATCGCAAAAAATTCTACGTTTATAATTCTCGTTTAGATGCTGAATATGAGGCCACGGTCAATGTCAATGATCCGCAAATCGAGATATTCAACCAATACACAGAAGAAGAATTAGATTACTATATCGCTACTCTGATGTATAAGGCTACAGAGCAAGAGCAAAACTTCGCTCGTATTCTTGAAACCTACGATCAAAAACGAAATTTTATCTATAGCTTCTTCAGTAAGCGAGTCAAGCGCCAAGAAAAAGTAATCGCTCAATGGAAAGGACATTTGCTGGCCCTGGACTATGTAAACGAAAATTTTGATTCCTCTCTTCGAGATGGCTGGCAGACCGATCGAGGCCGTGTTTTCCTGAAATATGGGATTCCCAATGATATTGAACGCTTCCCTGGTGAATCAGGGGTAGTGCCTTATGAGATTTGGCGTTTCAATCGGGTAGGGGCGCAGACCAATATTGTCTTCATCTTTTATGATCCGGACTTAGCCCTCAACGAATATCCGCTTCTCCACTCCAATAAATATGGGGAGATCAATAACCCGCGCTGGCAGTCGATGTTGGTGGGTAAGGGTCGTGTGCCTTCAGAAGTAGATTATGAGCGCACCAACACTGGCTTTCCCGATAGCAAATTGAACTTAGATGACAACTAGGCTGCTTTTTTGGCTCCTGCATATAGTCGTCTTTACGATCAGTTTACTTCCCTTCTGGGTCCTTTATGGACTCAGCAATCTCCTTTATCTCTTGCTTTATCATGTATTTGGCTATCGGAAGGCAGTCGTACGTAAAAACTTGAGATTAGCGTTCCCCGATAAGGGAGAAAAAGCCCTAAAAAAAATCGAAGAGGATTTTTACCTGCACTTTTGCGACTTGTTGGTGGAGGCTGTTAAGATTTATTCTTTATCGGATGCCGGCCTCGCCGAACGGGTGGTCTTAGCTGATAGCCCGATCATTGAAGAGGTCAAATCTGCCCAAAAAGGCTCTATCATGCTGGGCAGTCATCAAGCCAATTTTGAATGGATGACGGCACGTTTGGATCTCTTTGTAGCGTCTTCATTGCCTACTTATGCCGTTTACACGCCCTTCCGCAACAAAGCCTTTGATCGTTTGATGCGACGTTTGCGTGAGAAGCGGGGCTTACACATGTTGCCGATGCAAAAAGCATTGTCGGCTGCTTTGCGTAAGTTGCAAGAACCTTGTCTGTTTGGCATGATCGTAGATCAATCCCCACATCGCGGCAATCGACTGTACTTTACGTCCTTTCTGAATCAAGCCACGCCTTTTCATACTAGTTTCGCCAAAATCGCCATCCGTACCCAAACGCCCTTATATTTCGTGCACATGCAAAAAAGGGGGCGAGGCCAATATCAATTGCGACTCCAAAAAATCGAAATCGAGGATTTTCTGCCAGAAACAAAAGCCAATATTCAGGCCCTGACAGATCATTATGCACGGCTTTTGGAGGAAGATATCAATCAAGAACCAGCCACTTGGCTTTGGTCACATCGCCGTTGGAAGCATCAAATCCGTAAAGGAGATATGCTATCGAATAGCCTGTGATTTTGGAAGGGGCGAAATCCTGATTATTTTTGTTCAATTCAATTTTAAATCGTTTCAGATATGTTCAATTTCGGTGATATGATGGGCAAGATTCAGGAGATGCAAGGTCGCCTGAAAGAAGTTAAGGAGCAGTTGGACGACATTTATGTCGAGGCCGAAGCCGGTGGTGGGATGGTACGTGTCAAGGCCAACGCCAATCGGAAAGTTGTCAAGATTCAGATTGATCCCGATATCATAGATAAGGATGATCCCGAAATCATGGAAGACCTCATCGCCGCCGCAGTCAATAAGGCTTTGGACCAGGCTGAGGTGAGAGGCCGTGAAGAGCTCGAAAAAGCAACCAAAGGGATCATGCCCAATATTCCAGGCCTTGATCTAGGCAAATTAGGCTTTGGTGCTTAATGGGAAATACAGCCGTTACCGTCGTTATCCTCAATTGGAATGGCAAACATTGGTTAGAAAAATTTCTGCCCTCTGTACTTGCTACCAATTATGATGCTATGGAAGTTTTGGTGGTGGACAATGCTTCGACCGATGACTCTGTAGACTTTCTCAAATCTCAGTATCCAGTTGTTCGGATATTGGAATTGGATCAAAATTATGGCTTTGCCGAAGGCAACAATCGGGCTTTACCAGCGGTATATACACCTTTATTTGTCCTCCTCAATAGTGATGTAGAAGTCGATCCGGATTGGTTGGCTCCTTTAGTGGAGCGTATGGAGTCAAATTCCAAAATTGCTGCTCTGCAACCCAAAATTCGCGCTTACGATCAAAAAGATCATTTTGAATACGCTGGCGCTTCAGGTGGTTTTATCGATTATCTTGGATACCCCTTTTGCCGTGGACGCATTTTTGATCATCTCGAAAAGGACGATGGACAATACGAAACTGCGATGCCGGTATTTTGGGCTACCGGAGCTTGCTGCATGATACGCAAAACCGTGGTGGATAAGATCGGTATGTTTGAAGCTGACTTTTTTGCCCATATGGAGGAAATCGATTTTTGCTGGCGGGCTCAGAACATGGGCTATGAAATTTGGGTCGAGCCCAAGGCGGTAGTTTATCATGTTGGCGGTGGCATGCTGCCCCAGGGCAATCCCCGCAAAACCTACCTCAACGCTCGCAATAGTCTCGCTTGCATGTACCGCAATCTCCCGCAGTCAAAGGTCTTCTCCCGTGTCTTTATCCGTTTGCTACTGGATGGGGTTTGGGGAGCTAAGGCCTTAACGAGTCTCGATTTTGGTACGATTGGGGCAATTTTTAAAGCGCATTGGCACTTTTTCTTCGAGCTTTCTAAGTGGCGTAAATATCGTCGGACCACCTATGCAGATGTGAAACCAGGCAC